>DATAQH010000004.1:0-16398 GCA_036264815.1 Candidatus Cybelea sp. | reverse complement strand
CGCGGATCGTCTTTACGAAACCAATAAGCTCACGGCTCAGATCGTCAAGGTTACCCCGAACTATCTGCTCGTCGAAGTCATCCCCGGCATCCTCGCAATGGTTCCCAAGGGTGAGTTCGATGCCTCGGCCGCCTTCGTGGCCGCCCAAGAGGTCGAGGTGACGCTCCTGACGATCAATCACGCTACGCGGCGGATCACCGCCTCGATCCAACACGTGGCCGACGTGCCTCCCGAGGAGATCGAGAAGTACGCGGTCGAGGAGGAGGCCGGGATCGTGACGCCCGTGGACGTGCTTCCGGAGCCTCCCCCGAGCGAGTAAGCCTCGCCGTGCGCGTTGGGCTCACCGGCGGCATCGGCGCTGGGAAGAGTGAGGTCGCCGGCATCTTCGGCGACCTCGGAGCGCTCATCATCGATACCGACGTCATCGCTCGGGAAGTCGTAACGCCCCAAAGCGACGGCCTGCTCGAGATTGCTCGAGTCTGGCCGGCGGTCGTGCGAAACGGCGTCCTGGACCGCGCGGCGCTCGCCGACATCGTCTTTGGCGATACGTCGGCGCGCGAGCGTCTCAATGCGCTCCTCCATCCTCATATCCGCCGCCTGGCGGTCGAGCGGGAGAGTCGAGCCGCTCCGGGCCAGTTAATCGTGCACGTCGTGCCCCTGCTCTTCGAAACTGGGTACGATCGTCTCGTAGACAGGTCGGTTCTCGTCGCCTCACCGCTCGAACGGCGGATAGCCCGGATCGTCGACCGAGACCGGCTCGACGAGGCCAGGGTCCGAGCGCGCATGGCCGCTCAGGTGGAGCCGGGCGAGGCCCGCTCGCGGGCCGACTACGTGATCGAGAACGACTGGGATCTCGAGCATCTCCGGGAGCGAAGCGAAACGATCTACCGAGCCCTGACCTAAATTCTCAGCAAATCCTGAGTTTGCCGAGCGCTTGTATGGGAAAGACTATACGCCAGACCAAGGAGGATGAGATGACACAGGATTCAGGACAGTCCGGCGGCATGAGCGTTCGCGAAGCGGGTCGCCGCGGCGGCGAGCGCGTCAAGGCCAAATACGGATCGGAGTTTTACGAGGAGATCGGCCGCAAGGGCGGCGAGGCTACCAAGAGCAAGTACGGCCCGTCATTTTATGAAGTTATCGGTCAAAAGGGCGGTCAGCGCCCCAAACGTAAGGCGGCCGCTTCTTAAGCGCGCTTACCGTCTACGACTGAAGAGGACCGATGGCTGATAAGAACGAGCGTCCGAGCAAGCGCGAAATGTCCGTGCGCGAAGCGGGAAAAAAGGGCGGCGATACGGTGCGCGACCGCTACGGTTCGACGTTCTACGAAGATATTGGCCGCAAGGGCGGCAAGGCGACGCGCGATCGTCACGGCGTAGAATTCTACGAGTCGATCGGTCAAAAAGGCGGCAAAGTCGTCAAGGAAAAATACGGCTCCGATTTCTACGAAGAGATCGGCCACAAGGGTGGACAAAAGGTCAAAAAACTAATCGCCGAGGCAAAGAGAAAGCTGGGGGAAGAGAACGGGTAAGCTCCCCCCGCGAGGTCAGTGGTGGACTTCAACCCCGCCGCTGACCTTGCCGAGGTGAACCGTGTTGTCATCGAAGTCGACGGTTATACTGCCGATTTTGAGCGTTTGACCGCCGGAATGGACGTAGCTGGGGTGCGCCATATGGAGCTCCTTTGCATCGTTCGTCCAGGTAACCAAATCGGTGTCGAACGCGCGCTTCTCGGGGTCGTCGATTCGCTCGACGTGAACTTTGCCGATGGCCGTAAAATCCAGCGTTGAGATATTCAGCTGGATGTGTTTGGCCGAGATCCGCAGATAGGGTTTCCCCTTTTTGAAGACGATGCCGTTGCGCACGCCGTCGACGCTGCCGCTCAGGCCGTCGGGCGAGAGCCGGGCGTGATCGTAGTCGAAGCTCCACGATTTTGTCGTTATGTGATTGTTCAGGACGTGACCGCCCCGTAAAACGACGGGCGGCTGCCCGGGCGGCACCGGCGGCGTGCCTTTCCCGGCGAGCACGATCTCGACGACGACGTACGCGAAAAAGAGCACGCCTGCGACGATTCCGATTCGCTTCCACGTCAGTTTTCTACGCGTCATTTTCGGCCGGGGCGACGCGTGGAATGAAGAGGAGCGCAACGTACCCCAGGACTAACAGCAGCGCGACCGTCGTCGGGCCGATGCGGGAAAAGATCGTCGGCAACCGCCGTCCGACGCGCCCTTTCACGACGGTTCGTTCTTCGAGCCGGCTGCGAGCCTGCCACGTACCGTCGGGCGCAATGATTCCGCTGACTCCCGTCGCCGCGGCGCGGACGACGTACGCCCCGCTCTCGATGGCGCGAAGTTGTGCGATCTGAGCGTGCATATACGGGCCGGACGTCTTGCCGAACCAGGCGTCGTCGGTACTGATGACGAGGAGCTGCGCGTGCTGCCGCATCTGGGCAAAAGCGAGATCGGCAAAAGCCGACTCCCAGCAGATCATCGGCGCGATCGTCAACGCGGTTGTCGGATAGACGCCGTCGCGCTTGCCCGGCGTTATGCCGCCGTTGAGGGCGTCGATGTACGGAAGCCACGAAAGAAACGCGCGACCGGGAAACCACTCTGCGAACGGCACGAGCTGGCGCTTGCGGTAGATTTGCGAGGAACCGTTGGGCGCGAAAATGTACAATGCGTTGAAGAGTCCGCGCGAGTCCGCGTCGATTGCGCCGGCGACGATCGTCGAATGGAGCCTACGTGCCAGACCGGAGAAAACGCCGGTCAAGTGCATGTTGAAGTCCAGTTCGGTTGTAATCGCCGTCTCCGGCCAGACGATCAGTCGCGGGTGCGCGCGCGCGGCACCCCGCGTCATAGCCGTGTAGCGCGCGACGGCGACCTGCAGTGCGTTCCACTTGAGCGATTGCGGAACGTTACCCTGTACGGCTGCGACTTCGATCGACGGCGCGGGCATGTGGCGGGCCGGCCAAAACGTCCACGCCGCGAAGGTGAGCAGAACGGTCGCGCCGGCCGCTGCGGCGAGCGGCGGCCACGTTCGCCGGCGGATCGCATCGGCTGCGTATGCGCCGAGGACGCAAAGTACGAACGTGATTCCGTACGTCCCCGCGTACGCCGCGATCGGCCGCAGGACGGTGTCGGCTTGCGTGTAGCCGAGCTGATCGAACGGCGCCGCAAACACGCCGATCGAGCGAAGCCATTCGCAAATCGTAAAGGCGGCGGCCGCGCCAAGAGGCGCGACCGCCGGACGCATTCGCGCGTACGCGAGCGATGCGAGCGCTCCCGCCGCTGCAAAAAAAGGCGCTTCGATCAGCGCGGGGCCGTACGCAAGAAACGGACCGAACGCCCCAATGTACCGTCCGACCGTATGCCCGACCCACGCAAAGTCGAGTGTGAAGAAAACGAATCCGGCGAACCAGCCAAGAAGCGCCGCTCGTTTCCACGAAGCGTCTTGCCACAACCAAAAGAGCGCCGCAGTTCCAAAGGGAACGAGCCATGCCGCGCCAAGCTTAGGAAATGCCGCCGCCAATGCCACGGCCGCCACCGCGGCAAGGCACACGTCTCGCAACGGCCGCGAGGAGACCATGATCCGTAGATTGAGCTTCGGTTTTATAATCGTTTCGGTAACGGCGTTCATCGTATCGGCATGCGGTCGGCAGGTCACGCCAAATCCTCCGGGTTTAGGACCCGGCGGGGCGCCTCCGGGGTATATGTCCGTCCATTTTGACGTTACCTCTCCCTTCAACTTCTCGACCTATCAATATATGATCGTCTTCGACACGAGCGGAGATGGAAGGACGCCATCGACCGACACTTTTCAAACGAACTGGGCCGGGTATTCGTTTGCCCTGATGGCGCTGGGCCGCGGCGGGGCCGCGTTCGCCCAGCCGATCCAGTTCGTTCGAAATCAAAACCCGCACATTCCGCCGGCGTGGCTTCCGCTCGGCACGACGCCGCAGCAGTTCTCCTTCAATCCCGACAGCAACGGCACGGGCACCGAGTTTTCGATGCTTGCCCAACGCTCGATCTTCCACGGCATCGCCTCGCCCTCGCCGAGCGCATCGCCGTCGAACGTTTGGACCTTTAACGCCTTCACGGCGCAGGCGACCAACGGCGGCACGTGGACGTTCATCGACTCGCTCGGCCACGGTGGGCCGATCGATCCGCAGTTCGTCTCGCCGCGGCTCTGTATGACCGAGCCCTTCGATAATACCTACTACGGCGTCTATCCTCCGTCGGATCCGGCGGCCGAGATCTCAACCATTGAGATCGCAAACAACCCCGCTCGTCCCACGCCGTGTCCGTGATGCGCGATCTCAACGTCCCCTGCGGCAACGACCTCTGCAACTGCACCATCAGGGCCCCGGTCGGCAGCGACGCCGCCTACTGCAGCGATTACTGTCGAGATGCCGTCGACCAGAGCATCGAATCGGAAACCTGCTCGTGCGGCCATCCTCCCTGCGACGAGCCGTAAGCCGGTAACACCCGCGTCTCCTCATCTCTGCGCGACTGCGCCTTAGAAGTTGAAGGTAGTCGGAACGACCGGCTGCGGCGAGCCGATCTGGAAGACCGCCGTTTGTGACGGGAACGCGAGCAGATTCAGTCCGACGTTGATCGCCTGCTGCGACTCGTTGTAGAGCACCATCAGCTGATAGCAGTTTCCGATCGTACGCGTGTAGTAGATGATTTTGTCGGCGACCATTTCGCCGGGCCCTTTCCAGTTGAGATCGGTGACGAACTGCAGTGAGGCGTCGCGTCCAAAGGGCGTCGAAAGCTGGAGATTCGTCGTCACGAACCCCTGTCCGGGACCGGGGATGAACGAGCCGCTGAGCATCAGCACCGAACGCTGCGACGGCTTGGCCGTGAGCTGATAGCTCAAAGGCTGGGCCATACCGTCGAAGTTCGTCGTCCAACCGACGGAAAACGCGTAGACGTCGTCGTTGAAGAGGCGAATCAGGTCTTGCGCGTTCTTGGTGTTCTCGGTGGGCTGTTGGTCTAAATACTGGAACGGGACGAGCGCGGGACCGTTATAATTCGCTTCGTTGTAGGTCAACGAGTTGACGATGTGCTGGCTGATCGGCGTCGTCAGGCTCAAGTCTTGCTCGATAGCCGCCTTGAGGTCGCCGGTACCGTACGCGTACTGGTCGACGGTGACGGTTCCTTCGAAGTCGCTGCCGAGTACCTTGGCCTGTAGCGGGCCGGCGACGAGGTTGGCGTCGCCGCGCCACGTCGCCAGCGCGACCGGCTGCCCGTCTCCCGCTGGATTACTGTACTCGCCGACCACCAGCTGCGCCGATAGCGGTATGATGAAGTGCTGGAAGAAATTGGCCGGCCGGATAGTGAATTCGGGAATCTTATTGATTCCCGTCGCCTCCTCTGAATACGTCTTGTCGAATTCCAACTCGTAGTCCGCGCCCGCGGTCGTGTACTGCATCAGATAGTCGAACTCGGACTGGTTGCTGAACGAGGTTTCTCCCCCAAAGCTGGCGTTGCTGTCGCTGTCCGTAAACGTCACCGTCTGATTGAGGTTTTGGTTGAACTGCCGCGTGTCGGTAAAGGTAAAGGCGTCGCTGCTGGATTGGCCGCCGACCGAGCTGTGCGTAATGCTGTAGTTCTGCGAGGTGTTCGCCGTTTGGTGGGTGATGGCGGCGCTGATCGATTCGTTGGGCGGAATGCTGACCAGCGGACCGTAATTCGATTGGTACGAGAACTGAAAGTTGCCGCGCAGGTGCTGCGAAAAATTCTCTTGCTCCTGTAGGGCAAAGTTCGTCTGCGTTCCGCCTTCTTGACGGTTGTTGATCGTGTAGAGATTGACGCTGACGCTGCGGCGGCCGCGCTTGCTGGAATAGAAACCGACGTATCCGAGGCCGAGGCCTTCCTTCGTGAAATAATTCACGATGTAATATCCGTAGTAATACTGATCTTTTCCGAAGGGAATTTGGATCTTGATCCAGGCCCCTTCGTACGAGTCGTAACCCACCTCGGGGAACCAGTGCGCGCGGCCGCGCTGGTTCTCGAGGCTGCGCAGCGGAATGATCAGCAGCGGCAGATAGAAGACCGCGGCGGCACCCAGCCACAGGACGGCTTTGTGAATTACGATCCGGTCGCCGGGAACGACCTCCATATCCTTGCCGGTGATGTGGTAGCCGCCGCGCGGATTCTCGCACGTCGTGACGTACGGATCGAGGCCCGTCGCGGTGCCGTCCGGATTGGTGTGCAGGTCGTCGGCCTGAAAGTGAACGAGGCCGCGTTGAACGCCCTCGTCGCTCGCGCCGTGCCCGTTGGTCAACTTTGCGGTCTGCTGGACCGTGTCGAAGACGATAACGTCCGCCGTGAGCACGGAATCGTGCTCGTGATTGACGAGAAACGGATGCCCCGTGATCGTAATCGTTCGAACGCCGTCGAAATGGGCGTGGTCGCCGACGATCTCCTCATCGCCGTAGTAAATATGCACGTTGCCGCTGGCGTCGCTCGGCTTTCCGCGGGCGCGGTTGCCGCTCCAGGTATCGGAGATTACGGCGAGGTAGCCGGGGGCCAGCGTCGGGGTGCCCGTCGGTGCTGAGGTCGGCATCGGCGTCGCCTGGCCGGCGGGCGGAATCGGCGGCGGCGTCTCGCCGCCGCGGATCAGGAAGATCGGGCCCAATGAGGACGTCGGATTCGGGGTCGCCCCCGGAACCGGCGGGGGGGTCACTTGAGGTGTCTGACCCGGAATCGGCTTCGGTGTCGGGTTGAGCGTATACGTGCCGTTACCGACGCCCGGTAAGACGTTGGGCGGACCCGGGGTCGAGGGCGGCACCGGCGTCTGCGCGGGAGCCGGGGTCGTCACGGGCGCCGGAGTCGAGACCTGCGCGACGCTCTCCGCGGGAGCCCCCGAGTAGTGCTGTGCGCAGCTCTGCGTATTGAAAAGGAGTAGCGCGAGTTGCTGCTGTGCGGCGTCGTCGCTCGCGGCCTGCGCCCAGAGTGGTGAAGCGCCGCTTAGATATGCGGCGAGTACGGCTGCTGCGGCTAGGCCGCGTCGTCCCAGAATGCCGCCGAGCACGCCGTCAGCGCTCTTCCAGCCAAAGTAGAACGGTGCCGGCAGCTCCCATGATGATGTTCGGAAGCCACGCAGCGACGAAGGGATTGATGGCGCCGTTTCTGCCGAAGGCAGAACACGCCGACGTCATGAGATAGTACGCAAAGAATGCAATGACCGCCAGCGCGATACCGAGCGTCTTGCCCCTCTTTCCGAAGCGCAGCGCGAGGGGAAGCGCAATGACGACGCCGACGAAGCAAGCAAACGGCCACGCGAGCTTATCGGCCAGATTTATTTGCAGGTTCCCCATCGCCGTCCCGCCGATTCCCTGTGCCTGCAGGGCGTTGACCTGCGTGCGAAGCGACTTGCTGCTCATCGTCCACGGGTCGTTGTTGACCTGGCTGACGAACTGCGATGCCGTCTCTCCGAGGGGAAGGCCGATCGACACGCTCTTTACGCGTTGTTGATTGGTGAGAAAGCCGTCGGTGTTGTAGCGCGTGTCGATGACGTCGCGCAGCAAGAGCGAGCTGCCCTGGACGCTCGCGTTGCGCGCTTGCAGCGTTTCGTTCCACGGCCCGTACTTCGCCGGTTTGAATATCTGTACGTCGAGCATCGTCTTGTTGTCCGGCCCAACTTGTCCGACGTAGAAAGTATTGCCCGTGTCGGGATCCTTGCGGAAGAACTGCGGCTCTACCGGCAACGAGTCCGTGTGGTAGATGATCTGGTAGAAGGTGCGCGTCGATAGATCGACTGAAGCCGGGGCGACGTATTCGTTCATCAAATAGGCGATCAAGAACATCGCTACGCCGAAGAGCAGCGGCGAGAGCGCGATGCGCATCACGGAGATGCCGGCCGTGCGCATCGCCGTTACCTCGTTATCGCCCATGAGGCGTCCCATCGCGAGCAAGGCTGCGAAGAGGCACGCGAAAGGGAAGGCCATCGGAATCGCCTGCGGCACGCGAAATATCACAAAGCGCAGCACGAGAAAGAATGGCGCGTGCTGGTTGATGATGTAGTCGGCGGCGAGGAAGAAAATATTGAGCGCCCAGAAGAGCAGAAATGCACCGAACGCAAACATGAACGGGCTGACCATTTCCCGCAGCATGTAACCATCGAGGATCGACGGCAGGTGAAAGAGCGAAGCTCTTACGCGTGGGAGGGGGCGGCCCTGCGTGAGGGTCGTCATTGCGAACGATCGGCTCTGCGCATCACGGCGCGGGCCTGCCGGCTAGTAACTGTTGTACGCGTTGAGCACGCGCACGACGTACGCTTGCGTCTCGGCATACGGCGGCACGCCGCGGTAGTGATCTACCGCTCCGGGGCCTGCGTTATATGCAGCGACGGCAAGGGTCACGTTGTCGTGGTAGCGATTCAGCAGCGAGCGAAGATAACTCGTACCGCACGAAACGTTTTGGGATGGGTCGAACGGGTTGCCGATTCCGCAACCGGCGGCGGTGCCGGGCATCAACTGCATCAGGCCCTGGGCTCCGGCCACGCTGACGGCGGACGGATTTCCGGCCGATTCGGCCATGACGACGGCTCGCACCAGGCCTGCCGGAACGCCGTTGGCCTGGGCGGCGCTGCTCACCAGCGCGTTGAGGGTTCCCGGATCGAGCGAATGCGGGGCAGACGGAAGGTAGCTTCCCCCGGCGCAACCGCAGAGCAGCCCTACAAGGCTGCAAAGTCCGAGAACTCGAGTCATCGGACCGCCATTCTTCTCATTGCGCGGTCACGCCTTGCAGGCAGGCCGCGAGAAAGACCACGAGCAAGCCACAATAATCCTTTCCTAACGACCGTGCAAAAAAGGGTGGTTTATGCGAGCGATCATATCGGCGGCGCCTTGAGGTTCGCTGAGGCATGAGCGCCGCTGCGGGGGACCCGGTCGATCTCCTCGTCGTAGGCACGGGAAGCGCGGGGACGACCGCCGCCTTGCGTTGCGCGCGAGCCGGCCGGCGCGTCGCGATCGTCGACGAGCGGCCCTACGGCGGGACGTGTGCGCTTCGCGGCTGCGATCCGAAAAAGGTACTCGTCGGCGCGGCGGAGGTGCTCGATTGGGCCGAGCGCATGCGAGGCAGCGGAATCGACGGAACGACCGGCATCGCGTGGCCCGATCTGATGCGTTTCAAGCGGACGTTTACGCAACCCGCCCCCGCGCAGCGCGAAGCGCAGTTCGCCGAGTGCGGCGTGACGATGTATCACGGTGCGGCCAGCTTTGCCGCGCCCGATCGCCTCTCGATCGGCGATCGGACCGTGACGGCGCAAAACATCCTGCTCGCCACCGGCTCCCGGCCGGCCACGTTGGACTTTGCCGGCGCGCAGCACTTGATCGACAGCACCGAGTTTCTCGATCTTGCGGAGCTCCCGAAGCGAATCTGTTTCGTGGGCGGAGGTTATATTGCGTTCGAGTTCGCGCACGTCGCCGCCCGCGCGGGCGCATCGCCGGTCGTCCTGCAGCGCGGGCCTCGCGTGTTGACGGGCTTCGAGCCGTCGTTGGTCGATCGTATCGTCGACGTGAGCGCAACGATCGGCATCGACGTTCGCGTCAACGTCGAAGTCGACGCCGTCGAGCAGGATGGGGCGGCCTTTCGCGTTACCGGATGCGCGAACGGCGCCGCCTTTACGTTAGACTGCGATCTCGTCGTGCACGCCGCTGGACGCGTGGCCGACCTCGACGACCTCTCCCTCGAAAAGGGAAACGTCGAACGCACGCCGCGCGGCGTCGCGGTCAACGAGTTTCTGCAGAGCCCGAGCAACCCGCGCGTTTATGCCGCCGGCGACTCTGCCGACGGCGGCGGCCTCCCGCTGACGCCGACTGCGGCGCTCGAAGGCGACGTTGCCGCCCGTAACCTCTTGGAAGGCAATCGGCATACCGCCGATTTCACCGCGCTAACGAGCATCGTCTACACGATTCCATCCTTAGGGTCGACGGGCTTGACCAGCGACCAGGCACGGCGTAGAGGCGTGCAGTTTGCAGTTCATGAGGGGGATTCGACGCAGTGGTATTCGTCGAGACGGGTGCAGGCGCGCTGCTCGGCCTACCGCATTCTCATCGATGAGAAGAGCGGGCTAGTTCTCGGAGCGCACCTGCTGGGGCCGCATACCGAAGAACTCATCAACGTCTTTTCGCTGGCGATCCGGGCGCGCGTGCGCGCGGCGGATCTCAAGGAAGTGCTCTTCGGTTATCCGACCGCGTCTTCAGACATCGAGTACCTCCTGGCATAGCCTCCGGACGGCGCGGGGTTGAGGCGCGAGCACGCGCCGGCACTCTTCGCCTCGTTCGAGCCAACGTCAATGTGCCGTCCGAGCTGCCGCCCGTGCGCCGTTTCAGGGCCAAAGCGGGTGCAGTCTTGCATCTTTTTGCGCCGAACGCGTGTTCGATTATGGAAAAATCCGCAGGGCGTGCGGCCTTCAATCCCTTGCTTTGGGGGAAAGTAGGGGCGTATAGTGGTGTGAAGTAGTGCCAAGTGGTGCTTCACGGAGGAATTTGTGCACGCCGGATTGCCGCGTTTTGCGGGCTCGGAGCAGCATGCCCTTGACAACAAGGGCCGGTTGATCGTACCCGCCCGCTTTCGCGAGCGTCTCGGCTCTCAATTCGTCCTCACAATCGCCGACCCGGACCCGTGCCTAGCCCTCTTTCCCAGCGAAACCTGGGTCGAGTTTTGCGAGCGGCTCGAAGCGGTGCCGCGCAAGGACGAGAGCTACCGGCAGTTCGTCCGCTATCTTTTTGCGCACAGTGAAGAGGTTGCGTGCGACAACCAAGGCCGTGTCGTCGTTCCGGCGCTGCTGCGCGCTTATGCCGGTATCGAGCGGCAAATCGTCTCCGTCGGCGTGCTGACGCGCATCGAGATCTGGGCGAAGGAGCGCTATTCGTTCGATAAGCCTCCGGCCGGCGCGACCCCCGATTTTATGGGCGAGCTCGGGCTCTAAGGATCCGATGATGTGGCGAAGCGATGAAAGATCACGTTCCCGTCCTGCTGGCGCCGGCCCTGGACCTGCTCGAGATCCGTCCCGGCGGCATCTACGTCGATGCAACCTTCGGTGCCGGTGGGCACACCCGCGCCATGCTCGCGAGACTCTCCGAGGGACGCCTGGTGGCGCTCGATACGGATCCTCGCGTCGCCAGTCTGGCGGAGGCGATCGGCGATGCTCGCCTTACCTTCGCTCGCGCGAACTTTCGCGAACTCGACTCCGTGCTCGATCGCTGCGCGATCGGACCGGTGGACGGCGTTCTCTTCGATTTGGGAGTCTCGTCGATGCAGTTTGACGATCCCGGCGCAGGATTCTCGCTCAGCGCTTCCGCGCCAATCGACATGCGGATGAATCCGGCGCTCGGGCGCAGCGCGTACGAGGTTCTCGCGACTGCGAGCGAGCGCGAGTTAGCCGACATTTTCTTTCAGTTCGGCGAGGAACGAGCGGCGCGGCGCATCGCGCGCGCGATCGTCAGCCGCCGCGCAAGCGGTGTGTTGCCGAGCACGACCTCCGAGTTTGCCGCGCTCGTCGCCGGGGTCGTCCAGCAACCGGGAAGGCGCGAGCGAATTCATCCGGCTACGCGAGTCTTTCAAGCGTTGCGCATCGCCGTCAACGACGAACTCGACGCGCTGCGCGACGGACTCGACGCAGCCATCGGACGGCTGCGCGCCGGCGGTCGCGTCGTGGCGATCAGCTTTCACTCGCTCGAGGATCGCATCGTGAAGCGAACCTTCCGCGACGACGAGCGCTTGGAGGTTGTCACGCGGCGGCCGCTGCGTCCCGATGAAGCCGAACTTCGCGATAATCCCCGCTCCCGCAGCGCCAAGCTGCGCGCCGCCCAAAAGAAGGCAAGCTAAGAGATGATCGCTTCACGCACGCTCGAGCAGCGTCCACGCCATGCCAAGCCGCGTACCGTTCGCGCCGCGACGCAGCGAAGAAAGGTTCGCGCGTCGCGCGCTCGGCACGCGACCGTCGGACGAATCTTCGGCATTTTGCTCTGCGTGCTGGCGCTGCTCATGGGCTACGTCGTGCTGACCTCGAGCCTGACCGGCCGCAGCTACGCGGTCGCACGTGCGCAGGCCAAACGTGAGGCGCTGTTGGAAGAGACGCTTCGCCTCGACGACCGCATCGCGGCGCTGCGCTCCGACGACCGGCTGGCACAGCTTGCGGCGCGCTTGGGAATGCGGGAACCGCAACAATTCGCCGTGGTGCGCGTCGAAGCTCCGCGCGTCGCACAAGCGAAGCCGCGCTTCCCAGTGCTCTCTTCGCTTGCCGGGCTCTTCGCGCCGGCGATCGTCGCCAAGCCCTAGCGCGGCGTTCCATGCATCAACGTACTTTTACGCGCGTCGGCCCGATGCGCGCACGGCTCTTCTTTTATGGATGCATGATCGTCGCGCTCTTCCTTGCCTGGCGTCTGTGGGAGGTCCAGGCACTGCACGGCCCCGTCTACGCCAAAGAGGCGCTGGCCCAGCGCTCGGACACGATCGAGGTCTTCGCCCGCCGCGGCAGCATTCTGGACCGCGACGGTAACGTGCTCGTGCGGTCGCTCCCCTCGGAGAGCGCGTATGCAGTACCCCGCGAGATCGTCGATCCCGACGCCACCGCCGCGAAGCTGCAAAGCGTCATCGGTAAGCTCGACCCCGCAGTGGTCGCGGCCCTGCACGACCGCCACCTCTGGTTCGTGTGGATCGCGCGCAAAGTGTCGCACGAAACGGCTACGCGCATCGCTGCCCTCGGCCTGGTCGGCATCGATCTCAAGGAAGAAGACACCGGGCTGCGTGTGGACACGGCGGGCCGCACTGCGTCGACGGTGCTGGGCTTCGTCGGCACCGATGAGAACGGACTCGACGGAGTCGAGTACTCCTTCGACGACATTCTGCGCGGCCGCTCCGGTCGCGTCACCCTGGAGGCCGACGAGTTCGGCCGGCCGATCCCGTTTGGCCGCGAACGCGTCGTGGCGCCGGCGCTCCCTGGCGCCAGCGTCGAGTTGACGATCGATCCGTACTTGCAGTTCGTCGCCGAGCGGGCGCTGGAACAGCAGGTCAAAGCCTATCGCGCGCTCGACGGCTCGGCCATCGTCATGGATCCTTGGACGGGAGAGATCCTTGCCTTGGCCAACGCGCCCAGCTTCGACCCGAATAGGTTCTGGCGTTACTCCGGCGATCAGCGTCGCGACCGCGCCGTTATGGACGCGTACGAACCCGGTTCGACCTACAAACTCGTCACGGCGGCGGCCGCGCTCGAATCGCATAAAGTCGGGCTGTCGTCTCGTTTCCCAGCGCGCGATACCATTGAGGTGGGTGGTCGAACGATCCATAACGCGGAAGACGGCTTTATGGCCGGAACCGGAGGAAGCGAGACGCTCGAGCAGATCATCGAGTTCTCGCACAACGTCGGCGCAGCGGAGGTGGGTCTTGCCATCGGCGGGCGAACCTTCTATGCCATGGAACGCAAGGCGGGCTTTGGGTCGCCGACCGGCGTCGGGTTGCCCGGAGAGAATCCAGGGATCGTCCCACCGCCTTCCCAATGGAGCGGCTCCTCGCTCGCGACGATGTCGTTCGGTCAGGGCGTCTCCGTCACGCCTCTGGCGATGGCGCGGTACTACGGCGCGATTGCCAACGGCGGACTCCTGATGGAGCCGTACATTGCCAAAGCCATTTACGATCAACAGGGAAGGGTATTGCATCGTTACGCTCCGCGCGTAACCTGCCGCGTCTTTTCCCAGCGAACGGCCGAGGAACTGCGAACGTTCTTGCGCGCCGTCGTGCTCCACGGAACCGGCGATCCGACCGCGCAGATCGATGGGTACGCGACCGCTGGGAAAACGGGAACGGCGTCGATGGTCGTGGACGGCGAATACCGCTCCGGGTATTATGCGGCATCCTTTATCGGTATGGTTCCCTATCCTCGTCCACGCTACGTCGTCTACGTGAAAGTCGAACGGCCGGTCGGCTCGTACTACGGCAGCGTTGTGGCCGCCCCGGCATTTGCTCAGATTGCGCGCGCGGCTATGCTGCACGCCGGCGTTCTGCCGGCCGGCACGGTTGCGCGCAATGGCCGTTAAGCCCAGCAAGTCTCTGGCCGAGTTGCTCGAGCGTCTGCCGCAGGGCCGCGTGCTTTCCGGGCGCGCCGGCGTCATTTCCGGCCTTGCGATCGACTCGCGTGCGGTCGCGCCGGGCGACATCTTCTTCGCGCTGCGCGGCGAGCACACCGACGGCCATCGATTCGTCGGCGACGCGCTCGCGCGCGGCGCGGCGGCCGTCGTGGTCGATGCTCCGATCGACGACGCGCAAAAGCGCGCGGCCGTCGTCCTCGTCCCGGATACCAAACGCGCCCTTTCGGCGCTCTCCGCATCCTTTTACGGCGATCCATCGGGCAGCCTCGACGTGATCGGCGTCACCGGCACGAACGGGAAGACGACGGTCACTCACATGGTTAGCGCGATCCTCAACCGCGCGGGGATGCCGTGCGCCGTGATGGGAACGGTCGGTGCCGAGTTTGCACGGCGGCGATGGGAACTGCACAACACGACGCCGCTGCCGCCGGAGCTGCACGCGGTGCTGGCAGCGATGAAGGACGACGGCGCGCGCGCCGTCGCACTCGAAGTGAGCTCGCACGCGCTGGCGCTGGAACGGGTCGACGACGTTCGCTTCTCGGTCGCCGCATTGACGAACGTGACGCGCGACCATCTCGACTTTCACGGCTCGCCCGATGCGTACGCAGCGGCAAAGCGCCGGCTCTTCGATCTATCCCCGCAGTGCGTGCTCAACGTCGACGACGAGTGCGGCGCGCGTTGGGCCGGCGAGCTTCGGCGCGCCGGACGCAAGCCGTTAACGTACGGTGTGCGGGGCGACGCGGATCTCGTTCCGCAACGGATCGTGCTGGGAGCATCGGGAAGCGCTTTCGTCGCCGGCGGCCGCCCGTACGAACTCGGTTTGCCGGGCCGCTTCAACGTCTGGAATGCACTGGCGGCGATCGGGATCGCTCGAATCATGAAGGTCGACGAACGGGAGATCGCGCAGGGGCTCGCCTCTCTCAAGCGCGTTGCCGGCCGGATGGAGCGCCTGCACGGGATGGGCGTGGACGTGGTCGTCGACTACGCTCACACGCCCGACGCGCTGCGTAGCGCGCTGCACGCTCTGCGCGAGACGAAAACCGGCAGTCTCGCCGTCGTCTTCGGCTGCGGCGGCGACCGCGATCGCGGGAAGCGCGCGGAGATGGGCGCGATCGCCGTCGAATTCGCGGACCGCATCTATCTGACCAGCGACAACCCACGCAGCGAAGAGCCGCTGGCGATCGTGCGCGACATCGCCGGCGGCATCGCCGACGAGCGGCGCTACGTCGTCGAGCTCGATCGCGGCGCGGCGATCGCGCGCGCGATCGCCGAGGCGCGTCCGGGCGACGTCGTGCTCGTGGCGGGCAAGGGGCACGAGACGTATCAGATCGTTGGCGATCGCGTGCTGGCCTTGGACGACCTGGCCGCCGCGCGCGGCGCGCTGGCAAAACAAGGAGCTGCGCGCTGAGGCTTCCGCTCGCAGCGGCTCTGGCCGTAACCGGTGCAACGCTGCTCGACGGAGATCGCGCGCCGGCGAGCCTGCGGGTCGGCACGGACACGCGGTCGCTCGAGAGCGGCGATGCATTCCTGGCGTTGCGCGGCGAGCGTTTCGACGGCCACGACTTCGCCGGCGAAGCGGTGCGGCGGGGTGCGGCGATCCTCGTCGTCGACGATGCCGCCGCGCGCATACCGGGCGTCGCGACGCTCGTGGTCGCGCAGACCGAACGCGCCTATTTGCAACTCGCCCGGCTTGCCGCCGGGATGTTCGAGGGCAAGATCGTCGCGATCACCGGCAGCAGCGGCAAGACCACTACTAAGGATTTCTTGGCCGAGCTCTGCCGAGTAAGATATCGCGTCGCGGCGTCGCTAAAAAACGAGAACAACGAGATCGGCGTGGGAAAGCTGCTGCTGAGCCTCTCGAACGAGGAGCACGACGTGGCGATCGTCGAGATGGGCGCGCGCCATTACGGCGACATCGCCGTGCTCGTCGAGGCGGCGCTGCCTGCCGTGGGAATTTTAACCAACGTCGGCGACGCGCACGTCGAGATCATGGGATCGCGCGAACGTCTCGCCGACACGAAATGGGCGCTCTTTTCCTGCGGGGCGGCAGCGGTCCTCAACGCCCGCGACGAGGTCTCCCTCGAGCGCGCGCCCGGCCTGCACGATCCGCAGCGCACGCGTTGGTTCGTCGCGGTCGGCGCCGCCACGGAACTTCGCGGCTACGCCGGCATCGAGCGGCTCGCCGCGATTGCCGGCAACGATTTGCTCGTCGTGCGCGAAGGCGGCGCAACGAAGGAGTTTGCAATCGAGTGCGCGCTGCCGGGACTCCACAATCGCGCGAATCTGGCCGCCGCGATCGCG
>DATAQH010000360.1:0-6432 GCA_036264815.1 Candidatus Cybelea sp. | reverse complement strand
CACCGAGGGCGGGTAGCCTCGCTCGGCGGTAAAAGCGCGAATTACGTCGAGAATGCTGCGCTGACGTTCGGTCGCCGGCTTCTCGCTAGGGTCTTTCCGCATCGATCCTCCGTCGGCTCATAATGCCATGCATATGGCACTTAGCACGGGTACAACCCTAACATAAAACCGCTTCCATGGCAAACATACGTTCGTAATCTATTGACAGCGCTTGGCGGCCCCATGGTAAAATGTAGTGGACGAACAAGCGTTTGGCACTAAATATAGGAGTAAAGACGGTGGGTAGGCGCAAACGATTCACACTCATGCCGGCGATCGCGGTGGCGGCGCTCGGCCTCATGGTCGCCCTTCCGACGCTCTCCAGCGTTCGCCTGTACGCGGCCAGTGCTCGGCACTACACGACGGTCACGGTTCGGCCGGGCGACACCCTCTGGGGTATCGCGGCCGCCCACTCGGCCCCGAGTGCCGACCTCCAAGAGGTCGTCGATCGGATCAGCGACGTCAACCATTTGAACGGGACGATCCAGCCGGGTCAACACCTGAGGATCCCCGAGTAGGGCGCCCGCGCTCCCCTAATCGATCCGGGGGTTCCTCGAAATTAGCGAAAAGCCGCGCGAGAGCGCGGCTTTTTCCATTTCTGCCCCAACTTACCCGAGGCGGTACCGTTACCGTCTCGAGACAAGGACGACCGAGTGCCCGGAGTGCTCGTCGAGGAACGCGAGGCCGTCCATCATCCAGGAGTCGAGCCCGCCGTTGGAGTGTTTCGCGACCTCCCGCACGACGTGCGGACGATCTTTGAGCCAGCGAAGCTCGCTGCGCGTCGTCGTCGGGAAGACCGCGACCTCGCAGTCTTCACATTGGTAGCCGTATTGCGCTATGTCTTGGCCATCGTGTCGGAGACGAGCTGCAGCGTCGTCTGGTAGATCGTTGTCGACGTTCCCTGGACGCCGTTGTCGTGGCGCTGCGTGACGTACTCGTCGACCGTTGTGGGAAGCGACTTATTCATGTCGTAGCCGATCTTCGTCTGGATGTCGGTCGTCAAACTGCCGCCTCCGGACTGACGGAGCTTGCGCGTCTCCGCGATCTGCATCGCACCGTTGTTATTGCTCTGAATCACGTAGTCGGCGGTCACGTTGAGCGCCGGCGAATCCTGCGAGACCTGCCAGTGCTTGTTCTTGTCGAGCTCGTTGGGATCGACGAACTTCGCACCGAGGAAACGCAAGAGCGTGTACTCCTCGGTGTAGACCGTCTTATTCGGATCGCAAATGACGTGCGTGTTGCCGTAGACCACGCAGGTTGCGGCCGGCGCGCGCCGTGTGTTTTCGCCGGCTTCGCTGATCGTCACGACCTGGCCGCCGTCGGCCTGAGGCTTTCCGACGATCTGCACGGTCATCGTACCCTTGTCGTCGAGCTTGCCGCCGTAATGGCTGATGCCGTTGGTGCCGCCGGCAATTACGTCGCTTTGTACCGCTTCGGCGTTTTGATCCGAGTCTCGCGCGGTTACGCTTTGATCCGCACTGTACGTAAAATTGTATACCAGCGTCGGCGGTGCGAGCGATGAATCCGCGCGCGCGGGACCCCCGGGCAAGGACAAAGCCGCCGCGATGGCAGGTATTACTATGCTCGTCGAGATCTTCAACATCTTAACCACCTTCATAGTTCTGATGGAAACCATCCAGGGTTCGACACGAGCTTTACGTCTTCGCCATCGTGTCGGAGACTAGCTGCAGCGTTGTCTGGTAGATCGTCGTCGTCGTGCCCTGGACGCCATTATCATGGCGCTGGGTAACGTACTCATCCACCATCGTGGGAAGCGATTTCGCGACGTTATAACCGATCTTCGTTTGAACGTCGGTCGTCAGGCTTCCGCCCTTGGCCTCTCGGATCTTCCGAACCTCGCTGATCTGCATTGTCCCGTTATCGTTGCCGTTAATCGAGTAGTCGGCCGTGACGTTCTCGGCCGGCGAGTCTTGCGAGACCTCCCAGTGTTTGTTCTTGTCGAGCGCATTGGGATCGACGAACTTCGACCCGAGAAAACGCAAGAGCGTGTACTCCTCGGTGTAGACCGTCTTATTCGGATCGCACATCACGTTCGTGTTGCCGTACACGACGCACGTCGCGGTCGGCGCTCGCCGGATGTTCTCGCCGGCCTCGCTGATCGTGACGACCTGGCCGCCGTCGGCCTGAGGCTTTCCGACGATCTGAACGGTCATCGTGCCTTTGTCGTCCAGCGTACCGGCGTAGTGGCTGATGCCGTTACCGGGCATCGCATTGTCGCCGCCGGGGTCGTTGCTGGGAGGTCCGTAATCCATCACCGGATTAGCGGAGTCGCGCGCGGTGATGCTTTGTTTTGCGCTATAGGAAAAATGATAAACCAGCGTCGTTGCGCCGGGGATATCGGCTAGCACGTGCGACGGAAACCCAAATGCCGCCGCTGAACCTGCTATAGCCAGGCCTGCCTGCATTTTGAACATGTCGGCACCCCCGTTTTATGTTGTGAAGAAGATTATTTCGGACATTGACTCATCGCCGCAGAGATCGACTTCGCCGCCGCATCCTCACGCTTGCGGGTCTCGTCCTGAGTCCACTGCAATCCGTCCATGATGTGCGAGATCGGGTTGTAGCCGACCGCGAGCCCGGGGATCGTCGCAGGATCGAAGGCATAGGGATTGGGCGACAGACCTGGGGTATTGGGATCCTGCCACGGGTTGGGCGTGTTCTTGATCGGCTGCTGCGACTCGTCGCTGCCGTTGATCTCCGCGATGTACTCCGTCCCGGCGTGCTGCAGATTTCCCAGCTGCTGCGTCTCGACGAACCCGTTGATCAGGTCGAGCGACGCGCTTTGAAAGGCGATCGTGTCGAGCAGCTGATTTCTGATATCTTTGAGCGTCTTATCGTCGGACGCGCTCCCGGTCGTTGCGGTGAACTTCTGGTCGTCCAGCAGCGTCTGCGAGGTGACGAGGTTATGCGCCGTCGGCAGGACGAGATAACCCATCCGCTGCAGCGCCATCCTCGTGCCGGCATTATCGACGTTTATCGAATCGCCGCCGGCATTACTGAGAGGAGCGCCGCTGAACGCAGCCTGCGCGTAGTCTTTGAAAAGCGGTGGGCTCTTCTTGATCAGCCCGTCGTTTTGCAGCACCATGGCGACCGCCGGGCGCACGGTCTCGTGCAGCCGCGCGCACAGAGCGCTGGTAACGATGTGATAGATCTGCGGCGGCGGCGTGCCGCCGTTCGCCGCGGCGCCGCTACCGTCGGAGCGGGCGGCCAGCGGCAGAAGTGCGGCTGCGCAGAACGCGCAAGCCCAGAGCAGACTCAACCTCTGCATGGTCGGGTCGACTTCGCGAGTGTGGGCGCCGCGCCTGCCGCACAAAGCGAAGCGGGGCCCCGAAGGGCCCCGCTTATTTGGTTGCCTACTCGACCGCTTGGTGAGTTGCTTAGATCTTCACTTGAGCGTTGAAGTAGACGTTGATCGGCGGTACGGAAGCTCCGATGGCTCCGTTGTTGAGGCCGCTCGGAATGTAGCTCTGGGTAAACGGCGTGCTCGCCTTATTGGCAGCGCGGTCGCCGATGCCCGTACCGTTGTAGAAGTTGGCCGGATAGAGCGTGCTGTTGAAGGCACCGCCGGCCGGAGTGTAACCGCAAACCACGTTGCTCGGAGGGGCCGCCGACGTCCACGGCTCGGCCTGACCGCCGAAGCACGCATGGAAGAGGGAGGCACCGAGGACGGTGAGTTTGATGCGCGGGCTCACGTCGTAGGAGATCTGGAGATTTCCGACGAGCGAGCTCGGCTGCTGCAGGTTATCGAAGTAGAATGATTGGGTTTGCGGATCGGGGATGTACAGATACCCGAACTGTCCCGTGCCGGCTTGACCGGTGTTGAACAGGTAGTTGCACTGCAGCGGGTTGGTGTGGGGCGAAACCCCGGTGATGCCGGTCGTACGCGAGTTACGAGTGCAGACTCGCGGATCGATACCGTTGGTGTCCAGCGGGGTTCCGTAGAAACCACCGGTTTGGAACGTCAAGCTTGGCGTGACCGCGAGCTTGTCGTGACGGTAGTTGAGGAGCAGCGACGACACGATCGGCGAGATGTAGCTGCCGAGTGCAGCACTGAGATTCGGTGCGATCGCCGTCGTGTACGGGTTGTACCAGCCGCTCGTGTTCAGGAGTCCCTGCGGTGCCTGGTTATAGTACGGGTTGGCTACCGCGTCGAACTCCTGGCCGCTCACGTAGATCGGTTTCGACGAGCACGAGGCCGGACTGCCGGCCTGGTAGCAGCGAGCGCCGCCGCCTGACTTGGTCAGCGTGTTGTAGGCCGAAATCACCTGATTGAGGGCCGTCAGCTCGTTCGGAATCGTTCCGCCCGTGCTCGTCGGAATGTTCTGGAACATAACCTTCGAGTCGGTGTACGTGAAGGCGAACTGGCCGGAGAGCCCGTTGCGGGTGAAGTCACCCTTGTTGAACTGGAACTCGACGCCCTGGTTACGGTTTACGCCGACCGGGACTTGCGTCACGAAGCCGGCACCAATGAACGTCTGCTGTTGCCAGTTGCTCACCCACGTGTAGAACGGCGTGAGCTTGAAGCTCATGTCCGTCCCACGGAAGTGCTGCTCGTAGGAGAGGTCGTACTGACCCGACGAGACTCCCGGAATCGGGTGGAACGGCGAGTAGAACCCGAGGTTCATCGTGTTGTTCCAGACCGATCGGTCGTCGCCCGACGCGCTGAGATACTGGACCGACGCCGAGATCGGCGGCTGCGTGAAGCGGCCGGCCGATAGACGCCAGACGACGTCCGGCGACTGCGTGAAGGTCATCGAGAAGCGCGGCTGCCAGTAGTTCAAGCTGTACGAGCTCGGCGAAGCAGCCGTGAAGTTCGGAGCGGCAACTCCGTCTTGGGTCGTACCGTTGGGGTGAACCCAGCCGGTGTGCGGACCAGACGGAGCCAGCGCGGTCGCGGCTTTGTTACAGTCGCCGACGACGTACTGGGCCGATGCCGGAGGCGTAGAGCCCGGAGGCAGCGGCTGCGTGAGAACCTGGTTTGTCGCCGCCTGCACGCAGGTGTAATTCGAGGTCATCTGCGCGTAGAAGGCGTCGGCCGGACCGGCCGAGTCGGGGAGTTGATACGTGAAGTTGTCGTACCGAATCGATGCGTTGAACAGGAACCGGTCATTCGGCCGGAACTGGTCGGAGAGCGATGCGTTCGTGAACTCCGGTTTCACCGAGTTGAGCGAACCCGTCGCGTTGCCTTGCCAGAGGCTGTCCCAGGTCGCGCCCGCGCGTCCGGCCGGCGTGTTGGGACCGGCGAAGCCAAGCGCGCCGCCCGTCTGCTCGGCGTTGTTGGTCCAGAGCGGCGGGGTGCCCGGCGTGCTCGTGGCGACGTCGTAGTAGCTGCTGGTCAGACACGGAACCGCTTTTCCGGTTAGCTGACCCTTCTTATTCGTGCTTTTCGCATCGTAGCAGGTGAAGCCGTTGCCGGTCTTCGCCATGTAGCCGACCGGCGTGCCCGACGCGCAAGCACCAAGACACCCGGCGTACGCCGAGCTATTGTTGAAGCGCAGCACGCTGGCGGTTGTGTAGTTACCGTCGAGGCTAATGAGGTTCTGGTCGTTGATCTGATCCTGGAAGTTCAGCGCAGCGCCCGAGGTGTGGGTGATGAGCTGATACTGTGCCGAGATCGCCGACGGCACCTGTTCATCGGTCGCGCCGAAGGTCGGGTCGTTCTGCATCCAGTCGGAGTAGAACGTGTACGCGTAGGCGCGCAGATAGGCCGACTGGCTCAGCGCGTACGTGTACTGGAGCTTCGTGATGCCGGTGTCGTTCCGGTTGGTGTTCTGGGAGTTGTCGTACAACGGCATCGGGCCATTGAACGCGTGGGCCGGCGTGTCCGGGGCCATGTAAACTCCAGGGTGCTGGAACGTCGTCGGCGTGGCGATCGCGGTGCCGAACGGAACGTTGTAGGCAACGTTGTCGCCGTAGCCGAGGTACGTCGGTCCGCAAGCGAACGACGTTTTAGGCCTGCACAAGATCGGCCCGACTGCACCACCAAAGAACGGCTGGTTCACCTGGAGGTACGAAGCGATCTGGCCACCGAGGCCGTGATTCGGCTGCGTGCATCCGTTGACGTTGAGCCCGGGTGCAATCGTCTCGGGACCGCAGACCGGCGCCTGATAGTGCGTTCCGAAGTACGAGTAGAAGAACTGGTTCACGCCAGGCCCCATGTCGCTCGGGCTCTGGTAGAAGTAGTTGGCCAAGGCCGAACCGCTCCACAAGAACTGGATGTCATCGCGAAGGCCGTTGGCCTTGGGGATACCCATGTGCAGATTCACGACGTCTTCACGGTCGGAAATCTGGAGCGGGTTTGCCGACGTGCCGCTGTAGAACTGCCAGCAACCCTGATCGGGGAAGCTGAACTTGGCTCCGTACAGCGGGCAG
>DATAQH010000408.1:0-6665 GCA_036264815.1 Candidatus Cybelea sp. | reverse complement strand
ATTTAGTTGTATGGTACTTCAAGCCGGGAGCCTTGTCAACTAAATATTTAAGAGGAGTTGGCCCTCAGTTCGGGACTGCAATCACCGTGACCAGCGTTGGGTTGGAGGCTGGGCAGGCGTTGCTGACCAGCTCGCACGCTTGCCCGGCGATCTCACCGCGGTTGTCGATGCCGCCGACGCTCACGAGCCGCAGCTCAGGATAGGCCTGGGCGAGCAGTTTTGTGAGGTCGGTCAGCGACCCGTTCTGCCAGAGGAAAACGTCGGAGCTTGGAATCGAGACCCCGAGAACGTCGCCACGGTTATCGATCGAGGTGGGTTCGCTCAGCGAGTCGCCCGAGAGCGTCCCGATCTGTGTCGGAACTGAGTTTGGATCCGTCCAAATGACCGAGACGAAGTCCGGCTGCCCATGGCGGTCGGCCTTCCCGCGGCGATTGAGGAACCCGACGATTTGGCCGCGATCGTTGATGGCGGTCGGCGTGTTCCAGCTGGTGCCGCCGATTGTTTTGAGCTCGAGAGGTTTGTGGCGCTGCCAGAGTACGGCATGGCGGGCGGTGAAGCGCCCGACGGCCTGATCGCAGATTCCGGATATTCCGACGACCTCGCCCCGATGGTTCACCGCGGTTGCTGCACCATCCGGATCGGTCTTGCCCCCGGCGGTAAGCGTGGGCAGCGCCGTTGCCTTACGGGTCCTTGCATTCCAGGTAGCAGGCAGAAACTGCAGCACCTGTGGCGCGATGCAGGTCGAATCGCGCTTTTTCGTCTCCGCCCAGCCGGCGACTTCGTTTTGATTCATCCCGGCACCGTATCCATTGTTGCCCCCCAGCGTCGGCAGCGGCAGCATCTTACCGTCGCGCCAGATAAACCCAAGACACGTGTCCCCCGAGCTTCCACCGTCGGGAAGAAAGGCGTGGCAGCTCCAGCCCGTGCTCTCGCCGAGCGGATCTTGCATCGACGTCTCCGCGATACCCGAAACGTAGCCGGCGTCGTTCTCCACCGGCCACTCCACCGCGCTGTTTGGGCCGCCGAGCGTCCCGAGATCGGTGACGCCGCTGCCGCGCCAGAGCGCCGCGTGCATGGTCGCATTTCCCGAGAGGAACGACGCACCCATCGCCTGCCCGCGCGAGTTAATCGTGTTGGCCGCGCTGTTCGTGCCCCCGAGCGACGGTAACACCGTGACCATATACTGGCTCCCCGAGCCGGTTGAAACGACCCGGCCGGGGATAACGGTTCCGCCGGAATCGCCGGTGCCGGCCGCCGAGCACGCACTCGTCCCCAACACGAGAATCGCTGCGCTAATGATTGCTTGTTTCACGTTTGTCCTCCAGTCCGATTTTGACCAAGCGTAACGAGCCGAAGAGGGCGCCGTCGCTCACGTTTGCGCGCTGCGGAACACAAACCGATTGGAACGTATTCGCAATCGTCCGAATCTGCGCGACAGACCTTGCTGCGAGGCGCTACGATCCCGGCGATGAGTGTCACGCCGCTCTGCCGAAGGCTGTTCATCTCCACGATGGACGCGCGATCGGAACAAGGCCGCTGGCTCGATCGGCCGCTCGAGGTACTCTCGCGCGTCAGCAGCGCCGATCGCGGATGGGCGGGATTTTCCGCGTCGCTCATCCACGTCGCGGGCGGAACAAGCATGCCGGCGACGCTCGCGCGGCACAACGTCACGATGCTCGTCGGGCAGCCGCTGCGGACAGTGGCCCGCTGCGACGAGACGATGGACGCACGGCTGCAGCGCCCGGGAGAGTTCGACATTTTACCGGCGCGCTCGTCGGTCGAATGGGTCGACCAGGGAAGCTCGCTCTTTCTCGCCGTCGGCTTGCAAGACGATCTCATCGCGACAACCGCGATCGAAATGGGGCTCGATCCCGATCGTGTTGGGTTTGTCCCGCAGCTGACGTGCCGGGATCCGCAGATCGAGCATCTGCTCTGGGCGCTCAAAGCAGAGTTGGAGTCGCAGGCGCCGTACGGCCGCATTTACGCCGACAGCCTCGGCATCGCGCTTGCGTCGCAGCTGCTGCGCCGCTGGAGCCGCGTTGCGCGCGAGCCGCTCGCCGCCGGCTTGCCGGATCGCGAGCTCAAACGCGTGCTCTCCTACATTCACGAGCAGCTCGGCGCGGGTTTAACGGTTGCGACGGTCGCGAACGTTGCCGGCGTCAGCCCGTCACACCTCAACGTGCGCTTCAAGCAGTCGATGGGAACGTCCGTGCACCAGTACATTTTGCGCAAGCGCGTCGAACGCGCGGCGGAACTACTCGCGCGCACGCAGCTCTCGATCTGCGACGTCGCGCTGCAATCTGGTTTTGCCAATCAAAGCCACATGGCACTGCTGATGCGCCGGTTCATCGGCGTGACGCCGGGGAGGCTGCGCGCCGCGCGCTAGGGGTTGCGGAAAACCTAGCGTACTAGCAATTCGGAATCCGGCTCGTCTTCGGCGGCTTGTAGGGGTCCCTCGGCACGTAGATTGCGCCCTCGCGCTGCGAGCCGTCGACGCGAACCTCGTAAGTCGGCTCGCGTCCGCACCAGGAGTTGAAATCGAAGGCGTCGCCTTGACGGCTCAGCTTCGTGACGACGAGCCGGCCAGAGATAAACGGCAGGCCGGGAACGATTTGCTTTGCGGAGCCGCCGCGAATCAGGAACGCGGATCCGCCCGTGCCTTGCAAGAGGAGCGTTCCGATGCCTCGTTTGTCGACCACGATGCCGGCGGCTTCGTCGACGCCGACGCCGAGCACGTCGGTCGAAGGCGCAAGTCTTCCGTCGGCGATCTGGCGCGCCATGAAGACCGCGGTGCGTCCGAAGCGATTGCGCGTCACGAAGTGCTGATCGGTGATGACGTGCCGCAGCGCCGGAAAGCGGAAGAAACCGTAGGTGAAGCTGATGATGCGCTCCCACGGATGGCGCACGGCGTTCTCGGTTTTCGTGTTGCGGTCTCCCTCCGCGACGGCGTTGAAGACGTATTGGCCGAGAATCGCTTCACCCGCGCTCGTGCCGCCGACGACCCCGCCGCGCGCATAAACGCGCTCGACGGCTTGCTGGATCGGCGTGTGCTTCCAAATCACGTAGTCGGCCTGATTGCCGCCGGCGAACCAAACGGCTCCCGAACGCTCGACGATCGCGGCGGCGGCGCGCAGCGTCTGCGCGTTCGAACACGTCGGGAGCAGCAGGGTCCGCACGGAACGGTACGGAGCGAGCCGGTAGATGTAGCGGTCGTAGTCGTTGGTACCGGTTGCCCTCAATACGACCGGGTCGCCGGCGCGTTTGATCCCGGCACCCGCGATCGTAGCCTGAATCCAAACAAACTCTCCCTTGACGTCGAGGCCGCCGCCGCCCAAGACGAGCCCCGGTCCGTGCAGCCGCCCGCGCTGCGGCCGCGGAGCACCGCGCGGCTTGTAGAAGATCGGCCGGCAGGGACGCGCCGGCTCGCGGATCGCGGCCGGGAAGGGCAGTTGGAACGGCACGGAGGCCGGCGCACCGCAGCCGGCGGCAACGAGGCTTGCCATCAGCGCTGCGCAGCGGATCACTTTGCTTCTCACATCAGCCTCCGGAGGGTGACTTCCCCCGAAGCCTCTTGCATCCCGGCTTTACTTTGTGTTACAAAGTATTCGACTTTGCATCGCAAAGCATATACATCGCGCTCGAGGAGAGGGCATGCTCAAACGCCTGATTGCCATCGTTTTCATCTTCTGCTCGGCCTCCGTCGCCTGGATGATTCTCGGAGGAACCCTCGTCGCGCGGACATCGGACTCCGACTCGAGTCAGCGAGAGAAGCTGACCGCGCAGTGGGGAAGCGCGCAGACGCAGCTCGCTCCGCAAGTGAGCGCGCGGATCGCGATCGACACCTACAACAAAGATAGGAGGCGCGTCGAGCGCGGCTACGAGAGCGTCGGGGTGCCGTTGAACGGCAGCCTCGTCGACGTCAATCTGCACCTCGATCAGCGCAGAGACGGGCTGCTCTGGTACAACCTCTACGTCGTTGGTTTCAACGCTCGCTACCGGATCCGCAACGTAACGACGAGCCGCGAGCTCTCGGTCCACTTTCCCTTCCCCTCCACCGACGGCACCTACGCGAATTTTTACTGCACGATCGGCGGCCGGCGCGTGAGTAATCCCAGCGCGCTCGATCAGGGATACGTTGCATTCGACCTCGCGCCCGGAGCCGAAACGACGATGACCGTCGGCTATACCTCGCGCGGCATGGGGACGTGGGTTTACCGATTCGGAAGTGACGTTACTGCGGTCAAGGACTTCACGCTCGCGATGACGACGGACTTCGGCGCAATCGATTTTCCGCCGCAGACGCTGCTGCCCGATCCGCCGGAGGAGCGCGCCGGCAAAGGGTGGCGACTCCACTGGCACTACGCAACGCTGGTGACCGGCAACGGCGTCGGAATGGCGTTTCCCTATCCGCTTCAACCCGGACCCCTCGCGCAGCGAATTACCTTTTGGGCTCCCGTCGCACTCTTCTTCTACTTCTTCGTCATGCTCGTCATCACGACGCTTCGCGGCATCGATTTGCATCCGGTCAACTATTTCTTTCTCGCGGCATCGTTCTTCGCATTCCATTTGCTCTTCGCGTACCTCGTCGATCGCATCGCGATCGAGGCCGCGTTCGTCATCTGCTCCGCCGTCACGCTCTTCCTGACGATCTCGTATCTGCGGCTCGTCGTTGGCTGGCGGTTCGCCGCGATCGAGAGCGGTCTCGCGCAGCTCGTCTACCTCATTCTCTTCTCGTATGCGCTTTTTAACGAGGGCTGGAGCGGTCTCACGATCACGATCGGCGCGATCGTCACCCTCTTCGTCGTCATGCAGCTGACCGGCCGGATTCGATGGAGCGAGAGCTATGGCCGATGAGCGCGCGAGGGGCGACTCGGCGACGGGGAGAAGCCCCGCGCATGCAAATAATTGAATCGCAGACGTTCAAAGAGCAGGTGCGTCGCGCCATCGAGCGGCGCCATCTGCTTACGCACCCGTTCTACGTCGCCTGGACGAAAGGCGAACTCTCGCGCCGGCATTTGCGCCAGTATGCGGCTCAATACTTTCATCACGTGCTCGCGGAGCCCACCTACCTGAGCAACGTCCACTCCAACACCCCGCACTTCGCGGCGGATGGAACGCCCGATCTCGCCGCGCGCCAGGCTATTTTGGCAAACCTGATGGACGAAGAGTTCGGCGCGAAGAATCATCCGGCGCTCTGGAAGCGCTTCGCATCGTCACTGGGCCTCTCGGACGCGCAGCTCGCCGCCACGCAGCCGCTGCCGGCGACCCAGCGCCTCATCGACACCTTCACCGAGATCTGCCGCAACCGCCCGTACTACGCGGGTCTAGCCGCGCTTCACGCCTTCGAATCGCAAGTGCCGGCGATCGCCGCGGCCAAGATCGAGGGGCTGCAGAAATTCTACGGCTTCGACGATCCGGCCGGATTCGAATTCTTCACCGTGCACGAGGAGGCCGACGTCGAGCACTCCGCGGCGGAGTGGGCGCTGATCGAGCGGGCCGCCGACTCGCCTGAAAAACGCGCTGAAGTTCTCGCGGCGACTAACGACGCCTGCGAGGCGCTCTGGGGATTCCTCAGCGGCGCCTACGAGGTCGCATAGACCTCTTTTCCACCGAAATATGTCGCGAGGATGGCCGTGCCCATAATTTGCTCGGGCGGTACGGCCATCCAGTCGCGATCCATCACCACGAAATCGGCGTATTTTCCGGCCGCGATCGACCCGATGACCTCTTCCTGAAAGTTTGCGTACGCCGCCCAGATCGTCATCGACTTGAGCGCTTCGCGGCGCGTCATCCGCTGCTGCGGATACCAGCCCCCGGGCGGTTCGTTCTTTTCATCCTGACGGGTGATCGACGCGTGAAACGTCCGCAGCGTATTGACGCGCTCGACGGGAGCGTCGGTGCCGTTGGCGACGATCGTGCCGGTATCGAGCAGCGAACGCCACGCGTACGCGCCTGCGAGGCGCGCGGTCCCCAGCCGCTCGTGCGCCCACGCCATATCGCTCGTCTGGTGTGTCGCCTGCATCGAGGCGATCAGCTGTAGCTCTTTGAAGCGGGGAATATCGGCGGCGGCGAGCACCTGCGCGTGCTCGACGCGAAACCGATGGCCCTGGGCCGGCACGTTACGCAGTGCCGACTCGTAGGCATCGAGGACGACGCGATTTCCTCGATCGCCGATCGCATGAACGCTCATCTGAAAACCGCCGCGCAGCGCGCGCTCGGAGACTTCCTCGATATGCGTCTGCGTCGTCCGCAGCAGTCCCACGTTGCCGGGATCGTCATCGTAGGGCGCGAGCAGCGCCGCGCCGCGCGAGCCTAAGGCGCCGTCGGCAAAGAGCTTGATGCCCCGCACCCAGAGCCGCCCGTCGTACGCGGCGGAGATGGGGCCTTCATTCAAGACCGCCGAGATCAACTCCGGATCGTCCTCGACGCGCGTGTAGTTGCGGAGGCGCAGCGCCCCCGTAGCGGCGAGTTCGCGGTAGACCCGAAGGTCGGCCGCGGTCGTGCGTGCCTCGCCGATGGCGGTGACGCCCCAGCGATGGCACTCCGCGGCACCCGAAAGTGCGGCGCGTTGCAGCTGCGCCTCCGAGGCGGGCGGGATGACCCGATAGACGAGTGAGGCGGCGTTATCGATGAAGACGCCGGTTGGATCCCCGGCCGCGTCGCGC
>DATAQH010000359.1:0-4613 GCA_036264815.1 Candidatus Cybelea sp. | reverse complement strand
GGAGACGTCTCCAAGGCGCGGTCGACGCTCGCTGCGATGCCGGCTGGGGCCGCCGCCTTTCCCTCACGCATTGCAATCGAGGACTCGATGCGCCACTTGGTTCTCGCGCAGATCGCGCTCGACGAAAACGACGAAGCCGCGGCTCTAAAGCTGTTGACGCAAGCCTCGGCCGACGCAACCCAGGGCGACGCCCGCGGCGTCGAGATGCCGACGCTCTATTACTACTCGCCGCACATGGCACTGGCAGAGCTGGCGCTGAAGATGGGGAACACGGCGGTGGCGCGCGCGGCGCTGGCGGCCGAACTCTCCGCAAGCCCACACTCGAGCGTGGCAACCAAAGCGCTGACGCAGCTCGGAGCCTCGCGATGAGTTCCGCCAATTCGGGCCTCGTTCCGATCGCCGGAACGGAACGCCCGATTTGGCCCGGCGCGAGCCCCGTCACCGAAGCAATGGACGGCGACGTCTGGCTGACGGCGTGGCTGCGACCGCGCCCGGGCTGCGAGCTCGACGTCGCCAAGGCCACCGCACTCGGCGAGACCTCGCCTTCGAAACGCAGCTACGCCGACCGCGCTTCGCTCACGCAGGCAACGGACGCCGACGCGCGCGACGTCGACGTGCTTCGCGGCTATTGTGCGGCGCACGGCATCGAGATCATCGCGCAGCACTGGCGATCGGTCGTGATGAGCGGCCCAATCGCCAAGTTCGTCGAGACCTTCGGCGCCACCGCGGGGATCTACGAACTCGGCGATAAGCGCCGATTCCGCCATCGCTCCGGGAGCCTGCACGCGCCGCCCGAGGTCGCGGCGATTTTACGCGCGCCGTTCGGCATTCATCAGTGGCCCCGATCCCACGCGGTCGGCTCGCTGCACAGCGACATCGCGCCGCTGAGCGCCGCCGATATCGCCGCGCGTTACAACTTCCCGGATGCCGACGGCTCGGGCGTAACCGTCGGCGTGCTGCAGATGCGCGGTGCATTCAACGCCGGCGACTTCGCGAAGTGCATGCAAGCACAAGGCGTCGCCGCCAAGGAGCCGATCGTCAAACGCGTCGACAACGCCGAGCTGACCCACCAGATCGAAACCGCAAAAGACGTCGAGTCGGCGATCGATACGCAGATCGTCGGCGCGCTGGCGCCGGGCGCGCAGATCGTCATCTATGCAACGCCCGACGACGAGCGCGGCGTGCTCGACGCAATCCGTTCGGCGATCTTCGACGACGAGCACCGGCCCTCTATACTCTCGATCAGCTTCGGCTTTCCGGAGCGACTCTGGACCCCGACCGCCTTGACGATCCTCGACGAGCTGTTCACGGCCGCCGCCTTACTCGGCGTCTCCATCTTCTGCGCGTCGGGCGATCGCGGTGCCGAGGTCGACGATGCGAATCAGGCGCACGTACTCGCACCCGCATCGAGCGCGTTCGCCCACGCCTGCGGCGGCACGAGCGTTGCGGCGGGTGCGGGCGCTGCGGCGGAGAGCGGCTGGAATCAAAGCGGCGGCGGGTTCAGCGAGTTCGCCGGCGTGCCGCCGTGGCAAGCCGCCGTTGCCGCCGCGGCCGCGGGGTACGGCGTCTCACCCGGCCGCGGCATTCCCGACGTCGCGGCGCAGGTGTGGCCCGGATATCCCGTCTTCTTCGAAGGCGCGCAGGTCGCGATGGGAGGAACCAGCGCGGCGGCTCCAATGTGGGCCGCACTCACCGCGCGGCTCAATCAACGCGTCGGCAAACCGCTCGGATTCTTTGCGCCGCTACTCTACCGAAGCGCCGGCGGCGCGCTCTTCTACGACGTGCTTTCCGGGGGGAACGATCGCTACCGCTGCGCTCCGGGCTGGAACCCCTGCACGGGCCTCGGCGTTCCGAACGGAACGGCGATCGAGGCGGCGGTCAGTGAGTGACGCAGCCGAGAGCGTCGTCGACGAAGACCTGATGCGCGGCTTTGTATTTCCCGACGGCTTGAGCTAAGCGATCCCGATCGCAGCCGGGCAGCGAGGCGAGCTTTTCGTGGAGGACGTCGATCGCGCCGGCGTGCGCGTCGAGCGCAGCACCCGCTTGCGTTTGATTATCGGCCATGCCGCTCATATATCGCCGAAGCGCGGGCAACCGCCTCTTTTTCGCCGATCCGTGCTCCCGACTCCATTCGGCTCGCAATCTCATCCTGCGAGTACGCCTGCGCGAGCGTTTTTAAAAGGCGTTCGTACCCCCGGTGCTCGGTTTGCTGTCGAATCTCGCCACGCGCGCGATAGAGCGAGTCGGAGAAACCGCCGAGCAGTGCGCCGCTCTCGTAATCTCCCGAGAGCGCCGCGAGCAGCGCGTGCGCTTCGATGACCGAGGCCAGCCAGCCGCGCCCCGACCTCGGCTGAAGCTCCAGCGCCTCACGCAGGTGCGTGCGCGCGGCGTCGAGGTTACCGGCCTCCATCGCGTAGGCCGCGAGATTCGAGAGTGCCAGAACCGTATAGACCGAGCCGATGAGCGTGTAGGCCGCCTTCGCCTGCAACGCCGCAGCTTGAGCCGCTTCGAGATCGCCCGACGCGTACTCGAGCTCGCCGAGATTGAGCAGGGCGCTCGCATGCGCCTCGCTGCCGGGCCGTTCGCAACGCGCAACCTCCGAGAACCGCTTCCGCGCCGCGTCGACGTCGCCGCGCGCGAGGCTGGCCGCGGCCCACATGCGCAGCACGGCATTGGCCGCCGGACGTGAGAGCTGGGCCGGAGCGGCATAGGCTTGCGCGAAGGCGTTCTCGGCGTCGTCGAAGCGCGCTTCGTGCGCGTACGTCGCGCCAAGGTAGCCGAGCACGCGCGCGACCTCGTCCGGATCTCCGGCGCGTCGCGCCACCGCGACGGCGCGAAGCGCAAGCTGCTCGCGATGCGCCGCGGGCTGACCGGTAAGCCACTCTAGGATGACGCAGTGCCGCAGCAGGCGCGCCAAAGTGAGATCGCTGCCCACGCGATCCTCGAGGCGCAGCGCCGTCTCGAACCAGCGAAGCGCTTCATGCGGCGTTACGATCAGCTCGGGCCACTCGAGCTCGGAGAGCATCTTCATTCCAAGCTGCGGATCTTGCTGCGAAAGAATCGTCCAGTCGATCGCGGCGCGCAGGTTGTCCACCTCGCCGGCGAGATGGCGTTGCCATTGCGCGTCTTCGAGCTCGCGCGCAAGCGGTGCAAGGCCTTCCACCAGCGCCGCGTAAAAGTGCGCGTGCTTTGCGGCCACTGCCTGCGCTTCACCGGCTTCGACGAGGCGTTCTTTCGCATACTCACGGATCGAGACGAGCATGTCGTAGCGGCGTTCTTCTCCATTCGCTTCGACCGAGACGAGCGACTTGTCCACCAGCGACGCGAGCGCGTCGAGCACGTCCCATTCATCGAGGTCTTCGGCACAGACCGCTGCTGCCGCGTCCAGCGTCCAGCCGCCGACGAAGATCGAGAGCTTACGAAAGAGCGCGCGCGACGGCTCGTCGAGCAGATCGAAGCTCCAATCAATGGTGGCGCGCAGCGTGTGATGGCGAGGCATCGCGTCCTTACTCCCGCCGGTCAAGACGCGAAAGCGCTCGCTGAGCTTTTCCGTGAGCTGTTTGGGAGAGAGCAGGTTGACGCGCGCGGCGGCCAGCTCGACGGCGAGCGGAATGCCGTCGAGGCGCCGGCAGATTTCAGCGACGAACGGCGCATTCTCGGCGCCGAGCGCAAAGCGGTCGTCCGCGGCACGGGCGCGATCGACAAAGAGCGCGACGGCCTCAGCTTCTTGGAGCGACGGCATGCGCAGGACGCGTTCGCCGGAGATGCCGAGCTGTTCGCGGCTGGTCGCGAGGATCGCAACGCCGGCGCAGCCGCCGACGATCGCCGCGGCGACGCGCCGCGTTTCATCGACGAGATGCTCGCAGTTGTCGAGGACGAACAGGAGCCGGCGCTGCTCGAGATCGCTCAGCAGGGTCGTCAAGAGCGGCTCGTCGCGCGCCTCGCGCACGCCGAGCACCCGCGCGATCGTCGTCGTGACCAGGGCCGGATCGGATATGGGTGCGAGCTCGACCAGCCACACGCCGTCGGGATAGCGATCGAGCAGTTCGGCTCCGGTCTGAATTGCGCAACGCGTCTTTCCCGCGCCGCCCGTTCCCACCAGCGTCGCGAGCCGGTGCTCGCGCAGCATCGCCTTGACCTCCTCGACGACGCCGGCGCGGCCGATGAAGGAGGTGAGCTGCTGCGGCAAGTTGTTCGGGAGATAGTCGAGCGAACGCAGCGGCGGAAACGCGTCGAGCAGATCCGGCACGCAGAGCTGAAAGACACGCTCCGGCCGCGCGAGGTCTTTCAAGCGATGCGCTCCTAGGTCGCGCAGCTCGCCGTCGGGCGGCAGCGCGTCGCGCACCAGCTCTGCGGCCGTGCCCGAGAGCAGGGTCTGGCCGCCGTGTCCGATGGAAACCAATCGTGCAACGCGATTGAGGGTCGTCCCGAAATAATCGCCGTCCTGCTCGCGCGCGTAGCCGGCGTGCAAGGCGATTCGCACGCGAACTCCTTCGACCGCTGAGAAGTCTTCCGCGTTTAACGCGCGCTGCGCGGCCAGCGCCGCCGCGACCGCTTCCGGTGCGCCGGCAAAGGCGGCGTAAAAGGCATCGCCCACGGTCTTGAAGACGTAT
>DATAQH010000337.1:0-3104 GCA_036264815.1 Candidatus Cybelea sp. | reverse complement strand
ATGACGAGAAACTGAGCTCACCGCAGGCGGGCGACCCGCTCGAGGCTATTCGTGACGCATCCGTCTCAGAGCGGGACCGATGGTTCGAATCCTGTTCCCTCCAGCGGTGAGTCATGCAAACCGCGATGATTCTGACAACCTCGAATGCTGCTGTCCGGCGCTCAACCGACTACTTGCCCGGCAAAGGCAGCGTCGCGCCGTGCGCTTTGGTGATCACAGCGAACTCGGTACTGCGTCCCGGCGCGAACTCGCGCGGCGACGCGGTCGTATCGAGACACGGCGCCACCGGCTCGACGAGGTCGGCGATGTCTTCGGCCGTGTAGGGGTCAGCGGTGATTACCGCGGCTACCGGCTCGCCGACATAGCGCACATGTCCATTAGCCAGGACCGGCTGTCGATAAGGCTCCAACCCCGGCGCCGACGTCTGCGAAAGCCGATCCGGGGGATTTCGGCGACGTCTTCCGCGGTTCAGACTGAGACCGTGCCGGGATGCGCCAGCGCCTCCGCGATCCGAAGGCCGGCGGGGCGGCCGAACGCTAGCGGCGAGCGCACGACCCGCATGTAAAGCATGTCCGGTACGATAACATCGGCCGCTGCCGGCCAGCAGCGGGCGATCTTTGAGCTGCTTGACCGATCGCCAGATCAGGCTCATTTGCGTATTTCAGCGGCGGCGGCAAGCACCGATTTGAGGATGTTCTGATAGCCGGTGCAGCGTGCTGAGGTTGTTTAACTTCGCAACGCCGTCTCGACCGTTGCGCGCGGGCCGGTTAGAGTTAAACATCAGCTTTTCGTCGGGAGATGGTCTCGAGGTAACGAAAGCGGAACGGCGATGCCAATGAGAAGCGGGAGGTCCCGAGCGGCCAACGTGCCGCCTGGGGTCGGGCTGTTGCGTGCGCTGGAATGGAACCACCGGGCCATCAAGTGCGTAGCCTTTGACCAGGGACTTCACAAACTCGCCGGCGGCCGCCTCGATGGCACCGTAACGGTTTGGGACACGGCTAACGGCAGGTTGCTTCGCACCTTCGAACGTAGGCGCAGCACATTCGAATGGCAACGCAGCGAGGCTGCGAGCGTGGCCTTCGACACGTCCGGGCGCATGCTTGCCAGCGGCAGCACCAATGGCACCGTCAATATTTGGGACACAACTAGCGGCGAATTAGTGCATTCCTTCCCAGGCGAAGGCGGCAGTGTTGCCAGTGTAGCCTTTCATCCAACCGAGCAGATTCTGGCCAGCGGCGCTGATGATGGTAGTGTAAATCTTTGGGACGTAACTGACGGAAAATTGCTTCGTACGTTCCGCGGACCGCGCAGTGAGGTTGTCAGCGTGGTCTTCGATCCTACGGGACGTACCATTGCCAGAGGTAGCACTGACGGGACGGTGATACTGTGGGACACGAGAAACGGCGCATTACCTCGTTTGTTCGAGAAGCATCGCAATCCAGTCTCGAGCGTCGGTTTTGAGCCAACCGGACGGGTACTAGCGGTCGGCAGCCTCGACAATACTGTAAAACTTTGGGATATCCCCAACAGTAAGCTGCGCCGCATTCTGGAAGGCCATCGGGGATCGGTCGTCGCGCTGAGTTTCCATCAGCGGAGGCCCTTGTTTGCGACGATGGGCTGGGATGACACGATCCGAATCTGGAGTTCTGAAACCTGGGATGTCGTCGCCGTAATCCAGCGCCACGCACGTTACCGGTTTCGGGGTCTGTGCTTTCATCCATCGCTCCCGCGCCTTGCGGCCGCCGGTGCACGTTTATCTCTTTACGAACTCGACCTCGATGTTCTCTTGGCCGAAAGGCAGCGTTCCCCGATATCCCGCACCGTTCATTATGTAAACGCGAAGGTCGTGTTGGTGGGAGACACTGGCGTCGGCAAGACTGGCCTCAGCCTTGTTCTCAGCGGCCGCCCATTTCAGGCGACAGATTCGACGGCAGGGCGGCAGGTGTGGACGCTCGGCACCGCGGAAGACGAGATACCCGGCGAGCGCAGACGAACGCGCGAGACGCTGTTGTGGGACCTCGCCGGCCAGCCAGGCTACCGTGTCATTCACCAGTTGCATCTGAGCGAAGTCGCGGTGGCCCTGGTCGTTTTCGACGCAAGAAGTGAGACGGACCCGCTCGCGGGAGTGGTCCATTGGGAGCGCGCGCTACGTACGGCGCACCAGCGCCAAGGAGACGAGAGGGTTCCGTTGACCAAATTCCTCGTTTCAGCGCGGGCCGATCGCGGCGGTGTGCCGGTCAGCAAAGAACGGCTCGGTGAGCTCATCAAGGAATACAGCTTTGCCGCCTACTACGCAACGAGCGCCAAGGAAGGGTGGAGGATCGACGATTTGCGGGCAGCAATCGAGCGAGCGATCCCGTGGGACGAGCTACCGACCGTTACCTCGTCCGAGCTCTTCGCCACAATCAAGTCGTATCTGCTCGAGGTCAAGAAGACCGGCCGGCTGCTCGCCCCCGCGGGCCAGCTGTTCGTCGAGTTCGCTCGGCAACATTCGGAGGCGATTGCCGAGGACAATGATCTGCGCGCCGACTTCGACGTCTGTATTGGACGGCTCGAGAACCGCGATCTGATCCGACGTCTGAGCTTTGGCGACTATGTATTGCTGCAGCCGGAGCTGTTGGATGCCTACGCCTCCGCCCTGGTCATTGCAGCCAAGAACGAGCCGGACGGTTTGGGTTCGATTGATGAAGAGACGGCGCTGACTGGACAATTTCATGTGCCGGAGGACGACAGAATTTGCGACCACAAGCAAGAGCAGGTCTTGCTCCATGCCACCATCGAGGAACTCGTCCGATATGACTTGGCCTTGCGGGAAAGTGCGGCGGACGGCCGCTACCTAGTCTTCCCGTCCCAGTTTAATCGCGACTACGCCGAGGCGCCAGACCCGCCAGGCAAAGCGGTTGCCTTGACCTTTGAAGGCCCAACGCAAAGCATATACGCGACGCTCGCGGTCCGCTTGGGCCATAGTCAGCTGTTTGAGACGACGCGGACCGAGATGTGGCGAAACGCGGTGATCTTTACCGCACGCGCGGGCGGGACCTGCGGGATCTATTTGCGGGAATTTGGAGAAGCGAGAGGACGGCTACTGTTGTTTTTTGATGGAG
>DATAQH010000332.1:0-2247 GCA_036264815.1 Candidatus Cybelea sp. | reverse complement strand
CGTGCATCCATACGACGCCCAAGGTCCGGGAAACGTCCTTCACGACGATGACGTACCACTCTCCGCTCGAAGCGTAGGCGACCGACGCGCTCGAGCCGCCGGGCATCTGCGGCATCGCGTGAAACGCGGCGACGCGGTGTGTCGAGCTCGCCAAACGATCCATCGCCGCGCTCTGCACGGTCATCGCGTCGTGCATCCTGCGATTCTCGGCAAAAAAGTATCCCGACGGGAGAACGCCGATAACGAACGCCGCCGCTACCGCAAGCCACGGCGATGCCGGCGAATTCCACCGGCGCCCGCCGTCGCTCGCGCGGAGCTCCCCGCCTGAAAGCAAACGCTCGATGCGCGAACTCAGCTCGACCGGCGCCTCAAGTCGCGGTTCGAGCGACGCGGCCAATGCGACGTGCGCCTCGGCGGCGCCGACCGCTTGTGCGCATGGAACGCACGCTACGAGGTGCGTACGTATGGATGCCGCCTCGTCTTCGTCGAGGGCACCCAGCGCGTAGAGGGCTGCGCGATCGTCGACGTGCCCGCTCACAATGGTTCCTCGCGCGCCCCGCCGGAGGCCAGAGCCGCCGCGAGTTTGCGCAACCCCAGGCTGATGCGGCTTTTGATCGTGCCGAGCGGCTGCTGGAGCTCAGACGCGATCTCGGTGTGTGTCTTGCCGTCGTAGAACGCCATTGAGAGCGCCATCCGCTGGTCGTCGGGAAGTCGCGCGACCGCATTGCGGACGCGATCGCGTTCGATCGGATCCCCCGCCTCCAGCTCCGCGTGCTCCTCCGCAAGCGACGCCAGACGCCCGCTCAACCGAGCGCGATTAGCCGAACGGCGGCGTCGCGAGATCGCCTCGTTGCGTACGCAGACGACGAGAAAACTTCGCAGCGAACCCCGCTTCTCCGAGTACGGCGCGCGCGAACGCCAGAGCTTCGCAATCGCATCGTGCACGCAATCCTGCGCCTCGTCGCGATTGCCCAGGACGTTGTAAGCGGCCGAATAGAGCAGCGAAGCGTACTGGCGGTACGCTTGCGCGAATGCCGAGCGCTCGTGTGCCGCGAACGCTATCGCCAAGGCTTCCTCACTCTCCAATGGAACGCTCGATTCGCCCCTGCGGATGGCTCAGGTCACTAATCCTCTCGCGTGACCTCGGTCTTCGCGCGCTCCGTGAGTTCCGCAACGATCGACGAGTCCGCCAGCGTCGTCGTGTCGCCCAGCGTCCGCCCCTCGGCGATATCCCGCAGCAGGCGGCGCATGATCTTGCCGCTGCGCGTCTTGGGAAGCTCTTGGGCGAACGTCACGTACTTCGGGCGCGTGAATTTACCCAGCCTTGAAGCGACGTGATCGCGCAGTTCGTCGGCGAGCTCGGCGGAGCCCGTCTCGGCACCCTTGAGCGAAACAAAGGCGTAGACGGCCTGCCCGGTCATCTCGTCGAGCTTCCCGCAGACGGCGGCCTCGGCGACCTTCGGATGATCGACGAGCGCGCTCTCGATCTCGGTCGTTGAGATGCGATGGCCGCTGACGTTCATCACGTCGTCGATGCGTCCCATGAACCAGTAGTTGCCGTCGGCGTCGCGTCGCGCGCCGTCGCCGGCAAAATAGAGATGCGGAAACTTCGCCCAGTAGGTCTGCACGTAGCGCTCGTCATCGCCCCAGATGCCCCGCAGCATTCCCGGCCACGGCCGCGTCAGCACGGCATACCCACCGCCGCCGAGCGGCACCGGCTCGCCGCGATCGTTGACGACGGCCGCCGCGATGCCGGGCAACGGCTGCGTCGCGCTCCCTGGGAGCAGCGTCGTCACGCCCGGCAACGGTGAAATCATGATGCCGCCAGTCTCTGTCTGCCACCACGTGTCGACGACCGGCGTTTTGTTCGCGCCGATCCACTCGCGATACCACATCCACGCTTCGGGATTGATCGGTTCGCCGACCGTGCCGAGCACCCGAAGGGACGAGAGATCGTGCCGCGCGGGATACTCGGTGCCCCACTTCATAAAGGTGCGTATTGCGGTCGGCGCCGTGTAGAGAATCGTCACGCGATAGCGCTCGACGATCTCCCAGAAGCGATCCTTATCGGGAAAATCGGGTGTGCCCTCGTAGATGACGCCGGTCGCGCCGTTCGCGAGCGGTCCGTACACGATGTACGAGTGCCCGGTGACCCAGCCGATATCGGCCGTGCACCAGTAGATATCGCTCTCCTCTTTGAGGTCGAAGACGAGTTTGTGAGTCATCGCGACGTGCGTCAGGTAACCG
>DATAQH010000309.1:0-2870 GCA_036264815.1 Candidatus Cybelea sp. | reverse complement strand
GAACCAAGCGTTCGACGACGCGATCGCTTGCACCGGGAACTGGACGCGGTACGGAGAGGTCTTTCGTATCCCGTATCGCGCCCTTTTGCCGGAGCGCACGAAGAACCTGATCGTAGCAGGACGCTGCATTTCGGCGGATCGCGTCGTCCATAAATCCACCAAAGAAATCCCTCCCTGCATGGCGACCGGACAAGCCGCGGGCATTGCGGCAGCTCTTGCGCTCGAGAAGGGTGCTAATGCGGCCGGCATCGACGTAGCCGCTCTTCAGAAACGCCTGCGGGATCAAGGCGCCATCCTGACATAGCCGGGTCGAAAGGAAACGATCGAATGCCGCTAGCTGCCGGATTGACTGCCGAAACCGACGTCATCGTCGAGGATCATCTGACCGCCGATCGCATGGGCAACCCCGGCTTCAAGGTGTTGAGCACGCCGGCGCTCGTCCAGCTGTTCGAAGCGGCGTCAATTCAAGCGATCGCCCCGCATCAGGACGTACCGCTGACCGGCAGCGTCGGCACACGGATCGAGGTGGAGCATATCGCGGCGACGCCTATCGGCATGCACGTGCGTTGCACTGCGAAAGTCGTCAACGTCGATGGCCGCCGCGTCTCCTTCGCCTTGGAAGCGCACGATGAGAAAGAGTTAATCGGAAAGGGAACCCACGAGCGGGTTCTCGTCGATGCTGCCAAGTTTCTGGCGCGCGTCGAAGTCAAAGCGCAGTAGAGCAGCGAAATGGACGTTACGGGAGCGCGGACACTCCATCGAATCCTCTCCTATCATGCCGATACCCGTCCGGATGCAACGTTCCTATCGTTCGAGGGCGCCGACGGCACGGGAGAGTACACGTTCGCGCAGCTAGAAATAGCCGCAAATCGTTTCGCTCATAGCCTGCGCTCGCTGGGCCTCTCCAAGGGTGACCGGATCAACCTTCACCTCGGCAACCGCCCCGAATTCATCATCGCGTGGCTCGGAGCATCGAAACTCGGTGTGAGCGTCGTTCCAACCAATCCCGCCTTCTCAGCGAATGAGTGGCGGTACATCGTCGAGCACTCGAAAGCCAAAGTCTTACTCGTCGAGCCGGCCCAGCTTCAAACGGCGGTCGAGCTTCGTGACCGGCTTGCAATGCTGCGTTCGATGATCGTCTGCGGGCCGGAGGCCGAAGGTCTGGCTTTCGACGCATTCCTGGCCGCCGGCGACGATCGCGATCCCGGAGTGGATGTCAGCGCGGAGGACGAATGCGCCGTCAACTACACGTCCGGGACCACCTCGCGCCCCAAAGGCGTTGTCACGACGCATGCAAACTATGTGTACGCCGGCGAATCGCAGGGACGACACATCTGTTTGCGGCCCGACGATCGCTATCTTGTCGTCCTGCCGTTTTTCCATGCGAGCGGCCAAACGCACTCGACAATTCCGGCGTTGGTCTTTGGAGCTAGCATTGCGGTGATGCATCGGTTCAGCGCGAGCCGTTACTTCGACCAAGTTCTCGGGTACGATGTTACTCTCGGAAGTCTGTTCGCAGCGCCCATTCGGATGATTCTCTCCAATCCGGCGCGTCCCGAGCATCGTAAATCGCGGATGCGGCTGGCGCTGTACGCGCAGAACGTCACCACCGCCCAGCTGGATGAATGGGAACGGCGGTACGGCGTGCCGCTCATTCAGATTTGGGGCATGACCGAAACGATGAGCCTGCCGGTAATGGAGCCGGTCTACGGTCCCCGCAAACGCATGTCGATGGGAATGGCGATTTACGGCTATGAGTTGCGCGTCGTCGATCCCACAGGAAAGGAGGTGGTGCCGGGCACTGTTGGCGAACTCGTGGTACGCGGCGTTCCCGGTCGAACAATGATGAAAGAGTACCATGATAATCCGCAAGCAACAGCCGAAACGCTTCGCGGCGAATGGTTATACAGCGGCGACAACGTTCGCATGGACGAGGACGGGTACTTTTTCTTCGTCGATCGCGGAAAAGACCTCATAAAACGCGCTGGCGAGAATGTCTCGGCGGGCGAGGTGGAAGCAATCATTCGCGAGCATCCGGATGTGGTGGATGCCGCGGTCATCGGAGTTACCGACCCGATGCTCGACGAGGTCGTAAAGGCGCTGGTCATTCGAAAGGCGGGTAGCGCCCTCGGCGAGGCCGACGTTTTCGAATGGTGCCGAGCGCGACTAACGCCCTTCAAGGTTCCCGCCCTCGTCGAGTTTCGCGAAGAGTTTCCGCGAACGTCCGTCGGCAAGATCCAGAAGCATCTCCTACGCGCAGAGGCGCGTCACAAGCTTGTCCGGGCGCCGTAACCTGCTCCTCGGAAAAATTGCGACCTATAATGGCCGACGATGAGAGGCTTCTACCGTCATGAGTTCGGGCACGCGTATCCTGATCTGCGGTGGTGGCGCGATCGGTGCCGCAATCGCCTACTTCACAAGCAGACGCGGCGCGCGGTCGACCGTTATAGAACGTCATGCCGTCGCCGGTGCGGCCTCCGGCAAGTCGGGTGGCTTCCTGGCCCTCGACTGGTGCGCTGGCAGCCCGCTGGATCGATTGGCACGGCGGAGCTTCGAACTCCATGCTGAACTTTCCGCCGAACTCGGCGATCCTTGGGGTTATCGGCGTTTAACGACCTACGGCGGTTACGCCGCCGAGGACGATACCTCGCGCGGTGCAGGCAGGCGGCCGTGGCTGGCCGACGGCGTGGCGATCACGAGCCAACTCGGCTCACCGGAGACGACCGCGCTCGTCGAGCCCCGCGCGTTCACGACAGGTCTGATGCATGCCGCTCAGGCGCATGGAGCAGTGCTGCAGCACGGCACTGTCGTCGACTTGCTACGCAGCCCGAGCGGAGCAGTGCGCGGCGTAGCACTCGCGGGCGGCGAGA
>DATAQH010000222.1:0-5148 GCA_036264815.1 Candidatus Cybelea sp. | reverse complement strand
CGCGATCGTCGCGACCAAATCGTACGATACCGACGGCGCTATCGCGACGCTACGCAAGGCGATCGCATATCCCGAGAAGTGCGTCTTCGTCTCGCCGCAAAACGGCGTCGGCAACGAGGAGAAGCTTGCGGCGGCGTTCGGTGCGGACAACGTCGTGGCGGCGGCGCTCACGACGCCCGTCGACCGCGATCGAGACGGTAACGCTCGGCCCGCGAAGGACGGTGGCGGCCTCGCGCTCGCCCCAATCGGCGCCAACGCCTACAACTGGCTCTCGGCGACCTTTGCCAGCACCGGACTGAACGTGAAGGTCGTCGAGGACTGGCGCGCGCTCAAATGGAGCAAGCTGGCGCTCAACGTCGTGGCGAATGCAAGCTGCGCCATTCTCAACGTCCTCCCGAACCGCTTCGTGCACTTCGATAAGATCTTTACTCTGGAGATCCGCATGATACGCGAAGTTCGGGCGGTGATGGCGGCTCATCGGATAGAGGCGATCGATCTTCCACGCTACCCGGTACGCGCGCTCTTCGGCGTCGCGACGCTGCCGAGTCCGGTTGCGCGAACGCTGCTGGCGCACACGATCGCCGGAGCTCGCGGGACGAAGCCGCCGTCGCTGCTCATCGACCTCCGGCGCGCGAGGCCGCGCACCGAGGTCGACGTGCTCAACGGCGCGGTAGCGGCGGCCGGCCACGAGGCAGGCCTCCCGGTTCCCGTCAACTCGGTCTACACGCGCGTTCTCAACGACATCGCACACACGCCGCCCCTCTGGGCAAAGTATCGAGAGCATCCGGACCGGCTCGAAGCCGAGGTCGAGGCCGAAGTAAAGCGCGTGAAAGTATTAGCGCGCCGCTAGCACGAACGAAACGGCGAACAAATGCGCGATCCCAACGTTCCCGAGTCGCTCGAAGGCTGGTGGATTCTCCATCGTATGTTTGCTTTCGACCGGCGAGCGTGGGACGCGCTGCCCGAAAAGCGCCGTAACAAATACGCGGGCCACGCGGCCGACCTCGTCGATCACCTCAAAGGCAGCGACGAGGGGGACGTCGGGCTTACCCAGATCGTCGGACATAAGGGCGATCTGATGCTCACGCACTACGCGCGAACCTTCGACGGCCTAGCCTACGCGCAGACGCTCGTCGACAAGCTCGAGCTGCGAGCATTTTTGCTGCCTGCGGGCTCGTACGTCTCGGTGCTCGAGCTCGGACTCTACGATGCGACCGGAAAAATTCACGCGGAGCTCGGTGGGCGTGGGCTCGCCCTTCACTCGCCGGAATGGATCGCCGGCTTCGACGAACTCGTGCGAAAGCAAGCGGAGAACCCGCACATCGGACCACGCCTATGGGCGAAGATTCCCGCGCGGCGCTATCAGTGCTTCTACCCGATGAGCAAGCGGCGCGGTGAAGTACAAAACTGGTACATTCTCGGCTTCGAAGCGCGTGCGAAGATGATGAGCGAGCACGGCGTGGTCGGCCGCTCCTATCACGGCCGGGTAACCCAGGTAATCTCCGGTTCGATCGGGTTCGATGATTTCGAGTGGGGCGTCGACCTCTACGCCGACGATCCGCTCGTCTTCAAGAAGCTCGTCTACGAGATGCGCTTCGACGAGGCCAGCGCGCGCTATGGCGACTTCGGATCGTTTTGGGCCGGCCTGCAGTTCTCAACCGGGGAACTCCCGGCGTTCCTTGACGGCGACGCGATTCCGCAGTTCGAAATTCCCGAGCAGTAGGTAGGCCCGGAGCCTAGCCTAGGGCGCGGCGAGGCCGTAGGGCCCGTTGCCCAGTTGAATCGTTCGCCGCACTCCTCCAGTCGCAACGTCGATGAGTATAGCCGTATTGTCGCGCGAGGAGAGCACGACGACGGTCCTTCCGTCGCGCGTGAAGGCAACGCCCGCCGGAGCCCCGCCTGCGTCGAGCGCCGCGTGTGCCGTGTCGCTGCGAAGATCGATGGGGGTTACCGTCGAGTTTGCGTGGTTCGAAACGTATGCGAGCGTCCCATCGGGAGAAATCGCGATCGCTACGGGACTGACGCCGACATGAATCGGTGCCAATGCCCGCGCGGCTCCCGAGATATCGACCGGCAGGACCTCGTTCGACGCGTTTTCCGCGACGAAGAGCCGGCGGCCGTCGGGCGAAACCGCCATTCCCCACGGGCGCTCGCCGACCGCGATCTCGCCCCCGACGGTGCGAGTACGTAAATCAACCGCAGTAACGCTGTTCGAGCCGCTGTTGCTGACGTAGAGCATGGCGCCGTCGGGGCGTACGGCGATGCCGCGCGGCGCAGGGCCTACGTGCAGCGTCGTCGTCGCACGCAAGCCGGCCGTATCGATTGCTTCGATCGTTGCGTCGTCGCCGTTAACGACCCACAGCGTCTTTCCGTTGGGCTCGAGCGCGAGTGCGAACGGGTCGTTGCCGACTCGAACGCTGGCGATCGTGCGCCCGGACGTAGTATCGATCGCGCGGACGGCATTTGCTCCCGCATCGGCGACGTAGAGGCGACTGCCGTTCGACGCCAGGACCGCGGCCCGCGGTTCCTCGCCCGCAGCAATCGCCGGTCCGGCGTATCCGGTCGCGAGATCGACGGGAGTGACGTCGTTTCCAAAACGGTTCGTGGCGTAGGCCAGCGAGGCTGGATTGCCGCCGCGCGTAACGCGCACGAAAACGTCGAGGTGCTCGAGGCGTGCCCGATTGCCCGCGCTCGCGTCGATCCGAATCGCGTACAGGCCCTCGGGCAGCGACCAATCCGCGCCCAGGCGCGCCGAGACCGTCCGCGCCTCTCCAGCGCCGATCGTCTCGCTGCCGCTTGAGAGATTCAAATGCAGACCGCTGGGCAGAGACGCTTGCCACGCAAGGTCGACCGCCGCATTACCCGCGTGGTTGGAGAGCACAAAATTCAACGACGTCTGGGTGCCCGGAGCGAGCACGAGGCTCGTTTGTGCCGGTCCCAGACGCGCCGAAGTTGCCGGCGGGATCTCGAGACGGGATTGCGCGAAGGACGGCGGCGCAGCGCTCGGGGAGCCCGCCCAGCGTGGATTCGGCAACGGGCCGAGCACGTAGTCGAGATGTACGGTCCCGCGAGCGGGCAGGTCGATCCAGCTTTGGTTGCGCGCGCGACCGTTCAGCCGTAGCTGCTCGACGTAGGGATTGGCGTTGGAAGCTTGCGGCGCGCGGATCTCGAGCGTTGGGCCGTCCGGCGACTGCAGGCGAACCGACGAAAACAGCGGCGCACCGACATCGAGGTACCGAACCGCAGGGTTCTGCGGATAGAGGCCGATCGCGCACCAGAGATACCATGCGCTCATCGTACCGAGGTCGTCGTTTCCGGGCAGACCGGCAGGAGTGTCGGCGTAGAGGGTCGTGAGCGCGCGCCGCACGATCTCTTGCGCCCGCCAGGGCTCGCCGAGCGAAAGATAGACCCACGGAGCTCCGAGGCTCGGTTCGTTGCCCAGCCACGCATACGGTTTATCTTGGCCGGCATCGAGCTCGGTGAAGAACGCATCGAGCTTGGCCGTGGCGGGTCGCACGCCGCCCATCGCCGCGGCGAGATCTCGCAGATCCTGCGGCACCATCCAGGTGTATTGGGCCGCGTTGCCTTCTTGGAATCCGCTCTGCCCGTTTTCAGTCAGCGGCGTCTGCATGAATGCACCATCGGCATCCCGCGGCGCGATCCAGCCCGTTGTGCCGTCGAAGAGCGTCATCCAGTTCGACGACCGGCGCATGAACGTGTCGTACGTCGTGCGATCCTGCAGCTCGAAGGCCAGGCGCGCGATCGAAAAGTCGTCGAGCGCGTACTCAAGCGTTTCGGAGGCACCGTTGGGAACCGGCGAGACCGACGTGGTGTGCGTATTGACGACGTAGCCGCGGCGCAGGTAGTCGTCGTGCAGCTCCCAACGCTCGAAGTACCAGTCTTGCGCGGGGGGCGGCTGCGTGCTCGTCGCACCTTTGACCATCGCGACCAGTGCGGCGTGCGCGTCGTAGTCTCGTGCACCGAAAGCGAAGGCTCCAGAGATGACCGGATCGATCGAGTCGCCGCCCATGACGCTGGAAGGACCATTGGCGAGCGGCCAGCGCGGCAGCCAGCCTTCCTGCGTAAAGGCGTCGACGAGGGACTGCATCATGTCGCTCGTCTGTCGCGGCGCGATCAACGCGATGAAGGGTACTTCGGTGCGGTAAATATCCCAATCGGAGTAGTTGGCGTATTCGTCGTGCCCGGCGCGAACGCGGTGCGTGCGGCCGTCGAATCCGCTATACAGGCCCGTGACGTCGCTGATGACGTTGGGATGGAGCAGTGCGTGATAGAACGCCGTGTAGAAAGTGCGCTGCGCTTCGGTTACGCCCCCCGAGACCGCGACCCGCCGCAGCATTGCAGCCCATCGATCGGTCGCGCGGTTGCGCACCGTAATGATGTTCCAGCTCCGGCCCTCGGCGGCGAGATTTGCGCGGGCGCCCGCAAGGCTAACGAACGAGAGACCAACTTTCATGGTGACGCTGCGGTTGGTCGTCGCGTCGAACGTCACCCAGCCGCCGGTCTGGGGCCCGTCGGCGAGCGACGATCCTGGGGAGCTGTGCGCTCCTTGCCAGGTACCGTACCGTTGAAACGGGCGGTCGAAGCGCGCGACGAAATACACGGTATAGCGGTCGGGCATGCCGCAGAAGAAGCCGCTCGAGGCCGAACCGGAGATCTCGCCGGGAGCGTCGATGCGCAGACGCGCGCCGGTGACGCCCGCTTGATTCGACGCGGCGTTAAAGAGCAGATTCGCTTGCCGCGCAGCCGGAAACGTAAAGCGCCCGATTCCAGTTCGCGTCGTTACGCTCAGCTCGGTGCGAATCGCCGGGTTTCCCAACGCTACCGCATACCATCCCGGAGCGCTCGCCTCGTCTGCGTGCGAGAACGGCTGCGCGGCACTCGTCGGGTCGGCTGGAATGTCGCCGATCGTGGGCAGAACGCCGAAGTCGCCGAAGACGCTGCAGCCCGGGCCGCTGAGGTGCGTGAGGCTGAAGCCGGTAATCTGCCGGTCGGAGTACTCGTAACCGCCGCCGGCGTTACGCGACGGGGTGTCGGGGCTCCATTGCACCATGCCGAAGGGCACGTCGGCACCGGGAAACGTGTCGATCGGGCCGCCGGCCGGCGTGCCCGAGGTCCCGACGAACGTAT
>DATAQH010000188.1:0-5680 GCA_036264815.1 Candidatus Cybelea sp. | reverse complement strand
GACGAGCAACGCTTTTTGCGCGTGCATGCGGTTCTCGGCTTGGTCGAAAACCGCGCTTTGAGGTCCGTCGATGACCGTCGCGCTCACCTCTTCGCCGCGATGCGCGGGCAAGCAGTGCAGAAAGATCGCATGGTCCGCGGCGTACGACATGAGTTCCGGCGTAACGGCGTACGGCGAAAGCAGCGCGGCGTTGCGTTCGCGATACCGCTCCTCGCCCATCGACGTCCACACGTCGGTGTACACCGCATCCACGCCGCGCACCGCGCGCACCGGATTGGTGAACGCGCGGGCTGCGCCGCCGCGTTCGCGGCCCAAACGTTTGATCTCCGCCAAGAACATCTCTGACGGACGATGCGTCGCCGGTGCGCCGAAGTGCGTCGTCGCACCGAGCATCGCGGCGGCGTGTGTAAGTGATGCCGCAACGTTGTTGCGCGCGTCGCCGACGTAGGCAAGATGCAGCCCCGCAACCTGTCCGAAGCGTTCTTGCAGTGTCAGGATGTCCGCCAAAGCTTGGCACGGATGCGCCTGTGCTGAAAGCGCATTGATCACCGGCACGGTCGCGGCGCCGGCAAAACGCTCCAAGCCGGCGTGGTCGTGCGTTCGGATGACCACCGCGTCCACATAGCGCGACAGCACGCGCGCCGCGTCCTCCGGCGTCTCGCGGCTGCCGATCGCAAACTCCGCGCCAGTGGCAAAAAGCGGTTGCGCGCCGAGTTGGGTCAGAGCGACTTCAAAGGAAACGCGCGTCCGCAGGCTCGGCTTTTCGAAGAGCAGCGCCACCGTGCGGCCCCGCAGCAGCCCGGCCTGCTCCCGGACCGGGCCCTGCTTGAGCACGGCAGCCAACCCGAGCAGCGACGACAGCTCAGCCGGCGTGAGATCGTCCACCCCAAGGAAATGACGGCCTCGCAGCGCCGGGAGCGTCGCTGGGGCTGGCGCCACGGCATACATCTTCTGTATATTTATGCATATTACGCATAATTATACAACCCCTCACTCTCGTCATCCTGAGCGAGCCGCGCAGCGGCGAGTCGAAGGACAGCGCGTGCGACGCACTGAGCGAGCGCAGCGAGTCGAAGTGCGAGCCCTGACGTCGAATACCGCCCCCCAATGATCGTCGTGAAATACGGTGGCAATGCCATGAGCGCGGCCCTCGCCGGCGATCCGCTGCTTGAAGAGCTCTCCGCCCTCCATCGCGGCGGCGAGCAGATCGTGCTCGTCCACGGCGGCGGCCCAGAAATCGACGCGGCCCTAGCCGAACGCGGCATCGAAACCACCCGTGTTGAGGGCCAACGCGTCACCGACGCAGCCACACTGAGCGTCACCGAAGCCGTGCTCTGTGGCACGATCAACAAGCGCATCGTGCGCGCGTTGCAATCGCTCGGGGTGAATGCGGCCGGCCTCTCGGGCCAAGACGCGCAAACGCTCGTCGCTCGTCGTCTGCGCGGAAACGCCGGCGAAGATCTCGGCTACGTCGGCGAGATCGCGACCGTAGATACGAAACTCATCGAAACGCTACTCGCCGCGAATCTTCTTCCCGTGATCGCTCCGCTTGCGATTGAGGAAACGCTCGCCAACGCACTCAACGTGAATGCCGACGCGGCCGCGGGCGCCATAGCCACCGTGTTACAGGCCCGCGCGCTGATATTGGCAACCAACGTGGCGCGCGTGCTGCGCGATCCGGACGATCCCTCATCGGGTATCGACCGTTTGACTCCCGGCGAAGCGACGCAGTTCGCCAAGAGCGATGCGTGCCGCTCGAGCATGAAACCAAAGCTGCTAGCCGCCACAAATGCCGCGCGAGCAAACGTACCTTCGTACATATGCAGCACAAAAGCCAACGCGATCTCGTTAGCCTTCCGCGGTGAAGCGACGCTCGTCGTTTAATCACAAAGGGAGCAAAGGCCAATCGTTGAAGCGGCTCGTGGGAGGCACATCATGGTCGTCACTACATCTGCCCGTGCTTTCGCACAACTCGTCGCAGTCGTACTACTGACGAGTTGTACGCAAGTCGCCGTTAACGACGTACCCGCTCACACTGCAGCGCGCGCCGCGCACAAGCATCGGCAAATCTTTGGTTTTACCGGCAGCGAACAAACCTTCACCGTTCCTTACAACGTCAGCGACGTGACGGTCGTCGCGACGGGCGGAGCCGGGGGGCCGACGTACTCATATTACGGCGGCTCAGGTGGTTTAGGCGCCAGGGTGAAAGCCACTATTCCCGTTACGCCGGGAGAGACGCTAGCGGTTTTTGTAGGCGGCGCCGGCGGCGACAGCTCGTTCTACGATGGCGGTTTCAACGGCGGCGGCACGAGTAGAGGCTACGGCGGCGGCGGCGCGTCAGATATTCGCCAAGGAGGGACAGCTCTGGACGACCGCGTGTTGGTCGCGGGCGGCGGAGGCGGTGCAGGCCTCAACAACTACGGAACCTACGGGTTGGGCGGGGCCGGCGGGGCAGCGCGCGGCGCACCTGGGAGTGACGGCCTGTCCAAGTACGGCTACGTCACGGCGGGTCAGGGCGGCACCGGCGGCAATCAAAACAAGGGAGGCAAGGGCGGAGAAGGCGGCGGCTGTCCTCGCTACTGTCGCTATTATGGATCATCCGGATCACCCGGCAGTCTTGGAGAGGGCGGCGCAGGCGGAACTGCTTTTGCAGACTACGGCGGGGGCGGAGGCAGCGGCTACTACGGCGGGGGCGGCGGTGGCGGCGGCTGCGGATATTGTGGAGATACGGGCTCGATAACGGCCACAGGTGGCGGAGGTGGCGGCGGCGGCTCGTCCTATGTGGAGAAGAACGCCGCACGCGTCAAAGAAAAGCGCGGCGATGCCGCCCGAGGAGACGGGACGATCGTTATTTCGTGGTAGCTACGTTGCGCACAAGAGCATCGATCGCCGCATCCATACGTTCGATGCGATCGTCCACTCCAGTAACGCTATGCCGCGCGGCGGAGTCCTTCAACGGCGTGTACGCGACCCGGACGCCATCTTGCTCTTCCCAAACGAGCACCTTCAACGGCAACTCCAAACCAAACGCCGGGAACGCATCCATCAGCGGCGTTCCGCCTTTTGGATTGCCGAAGACCAGCAGCATCGTCGGTCGCAACGTCAGTCCAACTTTCGACGCAGCCGCCGATTGATCGATATCGGCGAATATCGTATTCCCGCCCTCAACGATCGCACGCCTCAGGATCGAAAGCGTCTCGGCGTACGAATAAGAACTCCGAACGATCATACTACGGCGTCGGTGAAACGAGCGGAACGTTGTTGCAAATCGCCGCATTCGTCAGAACCGCGCTCGCCGCAGTGTTCTCACGGGTCGCGGTCTGCGCGATCGTCCATTGCAATCCTTGGATGAGGCGCGTCACCGGATTATAGCCGAGTGTCAACCCAGGAACGTTTGCGAGGTCGATCGTGTACGGATTGGGCGGAAGGCCCGCATAGTTGGGATTGTTCGAGAACGGATTGGGCGTCGGCGTCGCTTCTGAGGCATTGTTGGTTTCCGGCTGATTGACTTCGTTGATGTACTCTTGTCCCGCGTGCTGCAGATCGGCCATCTGTTGCGTATCCACGAAACCTGAAATAATATCGAGCGATGCGTTCTGCGTCGCAAGCGCCTTGAGCAGCTTCGCGCGCATGTCCGCCAATCGCTTATCGTCGTCTTCGCGGCCCGTCGGCGTCGTGAGTTGCGGACTGCTCAAAATCGTTTGTATCGCGATAACGTTGTTGGCAATCGGCCGCACGAGATTCTCGAGCGCGAGCAGCGCCATCTCTTGTTCGCCGTTCGATCCGGTACCCGAATCGTTGCCCTGTAGCGCGCCCAGGTTGTAGCGCGAAAAGAGATCGGGACTCTTTTTGATCTGCGCATCGTTTTCGAGCAGCATGCCGATCGCCGGTTTGATGCGTTCGCGCAACTGCGAGCACAAGGGGCGGCTCACGACCCGATAAATCTCCGGCGGCGGCGCCGGCGTGGACGTCGCAGTCACCGCGATCGAGAATGAGAGCAACAGCGCGCGAACCATGTCTTCGCAATTCGCCCCGCACCGGCCGGGTCATTCCCCTTTCGTCCGTTGCTTGGCGCCGCATTACTGCAAGTCACGGCGTCAGTGCAAAGACGGTCCCGCAGTTCAAGTAGCTTCCGCGGCATCTCGGCGTTCCGCCCCCGACGGTCGTGCCGTAGAGCCGGCCGTTCATATAGGCCAGGGCGCCGAAGGGATTCCCGCCGTCCAATCCGCCCGTGAACAGATGCAGCGTACTCAACGTGCCGCTCGTCGTGATGCCGTAAATGCCGCCGAATCCGCCGGAACGAGTGCCGCCGCTATAAGCGGTGCCGTAGAGCGTGCCATGCACGTCCACCAGATTTAAGGGGCGTGAGAGTCCGTCCGAGCCTTGTCCAAAGCTATACAACACGCGTTCTTTTCCATTCGTGGTGATGGTGAAGACCGTGCCCAAAATGTCCGCGCCGCCAAGAGCGGTGGTGCCGAATAGGGTGCCCTTTACCTCGATCAAGGCTCCCTCCGGAAACGCGCCGTCGGTCGCGGTGTCGAAAGAGTGCAACACCTTTTGCTCGCCCGCAGTCGTCACGCGGAAGACGGTTCCGCAGCCAAATTGATCCGTCGAGTTCGAACAGTCGGATCCGCTGGTTATAGTTTCTCCGCCGGAAAGGGTTGTGCCGTAAAGAACTCCGCCTACGTTGAGCAGACCGGAGACAGGTTGCAGTCCGTTGGATCCGCCCTTGAAGCTGTAGACCAAGTTCTCGCTGCCGCTCGGCGTAATGCTGAAGACGGTTCCACACCCGCGCGTGCACACCGAACCGCTCGTACCGCCCTCGCTGGTAGTGCCGTACAGCATACCGTTCACGTCGATCAGGGGCGCCTGAGGAGTCGACCCATCGGGCTGTCCCTTGAAGCTGTAGAGGATCGTCTCCGACCCATCGGTCGTTACGCTGAAAACGGTTCCTAAGCCGGCCGAGCCGCCCGCAGACGTCGTGCCATACATCGTGCCATTTACCGCGATCAATGCGGCAACGGGATTTGCTCCGTCAGTGGCGCCACCGTGGAAGCGGTGCAGCACCTTCTCGGTGCCGTCGGTGCTTACGCTGTAAACGGTCCCCAGGTGACCCTCGCCGCCGCCGTACGCGGTCGTGCCGTAGAGCGTGCCCTGCAGATCGAGCAAACCCGCGTAAGGATTTTTCCCATCGCCGGGCACGTCACCGAAGTTGTGAAGCACTTGGTAGGGCGTCGTTGTCGACGGCGCCAGTATTTGCGGCATCGCTCCACCGGCGGGCGGTGGCATGCCATCCTGAGGCTCTCGAAGGCCACCGCATGCGGCAAGCAACGCGACGACCCCGCAAAAACCAATCGCGTCGCGGCACAGCGGAAAGCTCTTCATATATCTCGCTCCTCGTATCGCACCGCAGTTCGCCCGACGGCAGTATGGCTACTGCAATCACGTCCCCTTCTGCGCTCCCGCGTAGAAGATGAGCTTGAAGATCGCTTGCGGCACGGTCGTCAGCGTGTTTGGGTCGCCGTATGCTAAATACAGCTCGCTCGTGCGCAGGCGCAAGTGGTAGGCGATCGAGACGTTCGTGCAGCGTCCGATGCAGTCGCCGCCGCCGTTGGGATCCGGCGGATCGCCCGTAACCAGCCGCAACCCCACCGCCAACGACGAGTTGCGCGAGATCTGA
>DATAQH010000184.1:0-10999 GCA_036264815.1 Candidatus Cybelea sp. | reverse complement strand
GTACCGCGGATCGCCGCAGAACTTCGTCCTCGCCGACCGTAGCGGCCGAGTAGCGTGGCACGTTGCCGGCCTGGTTCCCGACGATCCAGCCTGGGGACGTTACGTGCACGAGGCGCGCGATCTTCACTGCACGTACGCGCCCGTGCCGTTTGCGCGGCTCCCGCAGCGCGCGGCGTCGCGCAACGCGATCCTCCTATCGGCAAACAACAAGGCCTATCGCTCCGGCTATCCGTACCGGCTCTCCGCGCAGTTCGAGCCGCCGTACCGCGCCTATCGCATCGCGCAGCTGATGCGCGAACGGCCCCGGTACGACGCCGCGTATTTCGCACGCATCCAACTCGATACGCTCTCGCCCGTCGATCTAGAAATCGCGCGCGACGTCGTGCGTCTGGCGCGCGCACGTCCCGACGAGCCGAGCGACGGCGACGCGCTGGCGCTGCTCGAACGCTGGAACGGGCGTTATTCGCCAAACTCCGAAGCGGCTGCGCTCGAACATACGCTTCGGCTGGAACTTTTCGATGACGATTCGGCACTGGGAGCGCGTTTGGACGAACTGCGCACCGCGGGCCCGCCCTTCGAGCTTGGGCAGGACGTCGGGGGCGCCTTACGTTTTGCCTTCGAGCAGCACCGCGACTGGCGCGAGGCAGGCCGCCTGCGCATCGAACACCCGCTCTCGCCGATGAATCTTGACTTCCTCAACGGCGTGTGGCTGCCCGGCGAAGGAGACGAGTACACCATTCACCTGCAAGAGCCCGGGTTCGCGCAGGGCTTCCGCGCCGTGTGGGATGTCGGCGATTGGGATCGGGGCGGCATTGCGATTCCAAGCGGCGAGTCGGGGGAGCCCGGCTCGGGCCACTACACCGACCTTTCGCGCGAGTGGGTCAGAGGCGGCCTCGAGTCGCTGCCGTTCAGCCGCGCGGCCTTGGCTCGCGACACCTCGGCGGTTCTTCTTCTCGCGCCCCCGTAATGAAGAGGCTGCACGAAAGCCGCCGTGCGCCCCCGAAGCGGGCGCCGGCGACCGCCGGTGATCAATGAAGCCGCAGCAACATTGCGATTTTTGCTCTCACGAGCTTTATTAATAACCCCAAAGGATACATCGCAGAACTCGGCGCGTCGTTCGGTAGCTTACCGTTTTCAGGCCTGAATTTCGTGCAAATACGAAACTCCAAGGGTGGGATATCGCCTCGGAATCGCGCGCGGTACACGGGCACCCAATGCCTGGCGTCATCGAATTTCATAACCATTGCCGAGTTGCAGCAGCTGGCGAACACGCGAAGCGTTGTGGTGTTTTCCGTAAGTTTGAAGTTCCTCAAGAGATGAGCGCCTCTGGAGTATCGCACGCGGTCCGTCCGGTAGAGAATGTATGCCGTTCCGCCATCTGCATCTCGAACGGGGGCGGCGTTCGGCAGCGCTTCGAGTTGACGCGAGCCCTCTTGGCACGTGTCGCAGTAGCAGACGGCACTGGTTATAGGATTGCCCGAGGCTTCCAATTCAACGCTTCCGCACGAACAGTGCGCGATCATAGCGGGCTTCTTCGCTTTTGAGATCACGCAGTCTTGTCGATGCCGGGTGCGCGCTGCGCGACTAGAGCTCTAGGACGATCTTTCCGCGGGGGTGCGAAACCGTGCCGGCGAGCATCTCATGCGCCGTCCGCGCATCAGAGAGCGAGAGAACGACGCCGACATCGGCTTTCAGCACGCCGTCGTCGAAAAGCTGCGCGATCCGTTCTAGCTGCCGGCGCTTTACCTCGACGATAAAGTAGTCGCCGCGGACGCCGTACTGCTGCGCTAGTTCGGCCGAAGGCGGCGAAACGCTTGAGACCAGGACGCCGCCGTGCCGGAGGATGGCGAAGGAACGCCGCTGCGTCTCGCCGCCGACGGTGTCGATCACGGCGTCGACGCCCACAACTTCGTCTTCGAAGCGCTGGGCGTGATAATCGATCGTTTTGTCGGCGCCGATTTCGCGGAGATAGGCGGCGTCTCTGCCGTCGGCGACCGCGACGACGCGCGCGCCCCCCCAGTGCGCTAGCTGAACTACGTAGGCGCCGACGTTACCGGCCGCTCCCTGCACGAGCACGCTCTGTCCGCGCTCGACCATTGCACACTCGAAAAGCATCTGCCACGCGGTGACGGAAACGACCGGCGCTGAGGCGGCCTCGACGAACGTGAGTGAGGAGGGTTTGGCAGCGATCGATTCTTTTGAGGCGAGCGCGTATTCCGCGTAGCCGCCGGTAAACGAAGGATTTGTCACGCCGAAGATCTCCTCGCCCGTGGCCTCCACGACGCCGGCGATATCGGAGCCAGGCGTGAGCGGTAAGGCTTGAACTAGGCCGCTGCGGCCGGTGCGGACCAGCGCGTCCCACGGTCCCACGCCTGCAGCACGAACGCGTACGAGCACCTGATCGGGACCGGCTTGCGGAGTCGGCACCTCCTCGATGTGCATCTCATCGATACCGCCGAACTTGTGGATGACGATTGCCTTCATGGTGCGTGCACCTCAATTATGTACGCGGCCGGAAAACCGAAGCAACCGCTTCGCGCCCACCCGAACCGCCGCCCGCCGGATGCAGGAGCTCGTCCGCGAGGCGGGGGGGCGGGCGTTGCTTCGGTGCGCAATTTCGACTTTGCTCGGCGGGATGGCACGGGCGTAAGGAGCTAGGGGCCAACCGTACGGTCGCAGAACGTCACCGGCGCTACATCACAGAGATCGGAGGCGGCATATATGCGCTTGCGCGGAGCTTGGCTAGCTTTAATCGTTCCCGTTGTCCTTGTCGGTTGTTTGAGGACGCCTTCGGGCTCCGCACTTCCGACGCTTCAAAGCTTCGAGCGTTCGCGCAGTGCGTCGATTCTCTCCGGCAAGATCACGCACGTCGTGTTCATCGTGCAAGAGAACCGTACGTTCGATAACATCTTCGGCGGCCCAAATCCGTTCCCCGAAGCCACCGCTACCGACTCAGGGAAAGCCGGCAGCGAATCGATCACACTGCATAAGATCAGGCTCGCGTACTATCTTCCCGGCGAGGATCCAGACAACTACCATCGCGATTGGCAATGGGCGTGCGATCCCCCGCATACGCCGCCACCGACCAGCCCTCCAGGCAGCGACTCGTCGTGCCGCATGGATGGCTTCATGATCGCCGCGACACCTTCACCCGGATACACACCTCCCGCTTCGGTGAAGACCATCTACTCCTACGTCGATTACGAGGACACCAAACCCTATTGGGAGATCGCTCAGAAGTACTCGATGGGCGACCATTTCTTCATGGGTCACAACAGTGAATCGTATACCGGTCACCAATACATCTTTTCGGCGCAGTCCAACAACGTGGTCGATCCGCCCGATTACAATAAAGACCAGGGCTACTGCGGACTTCTCAACAGCTACTGTGCCTTTACCCCGTGGGGTTGCGACGCGCCGGCCGGCACGTCGACCTTCGTGCTCGATCCGAATACGGGAGCAGAGAGTGAGAAGCCGACCGGGCCGTTTCCGTGCTTTGGCCGGGGCGGTCCGTACCCAACCGTAAGATATCCGTCGCTAGCCGACCGCGTGGATGAGAAAGGATTATCGTGGCGCCTCTATGGGCACTCGCTCTGCCAGGACATCAACGGACTCGACGTCAACGCGACGATTCGATACAGCTTTCTCTGGCCGACCGAGCCGGTAATGTCACGCTGCCACGACCACGAACACGCCTGGGCAACGAAGGTCGACACGAACAACTTCCGGATGCCCGAGTATACGTTCCTCGACGACATCAAAAACCCTAAACGCGAGCTGGCCAACGTTACGTGGATCCTGCCGGGCCTGCTGACGTCCGACCACCCGGGTGTTCCGTTCGGCTGGTGCGGGCCGTCGTGGGTCGCGAGCATCGTAAACTCGATCGGCCGCAGCAAATACTGGGATTCTACCGTCGTCTTTGTCTTCTGGGACGATTGGGGCGGCTTTTACGACCATGTGAAGCCGTACGTCGTGCGCGACGCGGCGGGCCCCGGCTTCCGCGTGCCGCTCCTCGTGATCTCGCCATACTCAAAGCGCAAGACCGTCGTGCACACTCAGACCGAGTTTGCGACGGTGGCCAAGTTTACCGAGGAACTGCTGGGCCTTCGCTCGCTCGGAGCTACCGACGATTCCCCATATCTCAACAATCTCGACGGCTTCTTCCAGAGCAAGCCGGAGCCGTTCCAGACGATCGATCCGCGCGAGCCGATCTCCTGCAAGATCCTCCAGAACAAGCCGCCCAAAAATTCTCGATGGGCGCGGATGATCGACGACTAAAAACCGCTGAGATACCGCGTGGCGCACGTGCCTTTCCTGTTAGCGCACTGGGCCATTGCCCCGCGCGCTCGATAGGCGAGCCGGCTCACGTTACCGGCTTGCCCCACGCGTCGCGGCGCCGTCCGTGCTACACTAGTCGCGTCAGCACTCATTTAGGGAGTAGACGGATGAAGACACTTGTTTTTCCCATCATCGTCTTTTTTGGAGCGGCGCTTACAGCGTCATGTGCGCAGTCGCAGTACGACGCAGCACCTTCGAACGGCATTGGGCAGCAGCCGGCGTCGGACTCGATGCCGGCACTAACCACGTACGCGTCGCCGGGTCCTGGGACTAATCTAACTTCTACCGGCGGTCGGGCCGCCGAGCGCGGGTGGCTTTCCCCGGCGGCCCTGAGCGGGCAGCCGCTAATCTACGTCGCCGACGGGCAACGGGTCTTGATCTACCCGGAAGAGAACGGCGGTTCGCCGATCGGCGAGATTACGAACGGCGTTACGAGTGCGTATGGCCTATGCGTCGACCGCTATCGCAATATCTACCTCACGAACTGGCGAAATAACACTGTCGAAATGTATCCCCACGGCGGCTTGAATCCGAGCCGCATTTATAAAGAGCATCTGAGGGGCCCGCTCTACGCGGTAGTCGATCGCCGAGGCAACCTCTTCGTCGGCAACGGCGGCGGCGGCGAGGTGATTGAGTTCTCGGCAGGCAGCATAAAAGCGCGCCGACATGCCCAATCGGACGGAAGCGAGGCGGACGGGTTGGATCTCGACCGCCACGGGAATCTTTACGTCGCCTATCGGAATTCGTCCGGCGCCGGGATCGACCGGTTTTCACCCGACTTGCAGCATCGGGAGAATCTCGGTATTTCACTCGTGCAGCCGCAAGGGCTAATCGTCACGCATAGCGGCGCCATTTTCGTTGTGGAAACGGACTATGCTAACGCACTGGAAAAGTTTCTTCCGGGAGAGACGAAACCGGAGCTGCGCTTGGTCCCGCCCAACACGTTAACTGAACTTGCGCGTACTCGGGTCGACAAAACGCTCTATGCTTCCAGTCTTGGAGGTGCGGTCTACTCGACGGGCCTGCCGCTGGGCGTAGACAATTCGTTCAATTTCGTACTCTCGGTCGGGAGCAGCTACAGCGGCGTACAAGGAATGGCCCTAAGCAACGGACAGCGCTTTTAATGGAGAATCTGGCCCAGAGCCGACGGGATCGTCGCGCGAACAATCTCGTACTCGTCCCGCACGCAGTGCGCGACGCCATCGACGTCGCCTGACGCACAGCAGTGGAGCAATCGCGCGTGCACCTCGCGCGAGGCGCGAATGAACGCCTTCTGTTTATCGAGATGATAGTGAAAGCGCCACGCGCCGATCACCTGCGCCGTTCGCGGACGATTCGCAGCGTCGAAGAGTAACTTGTGAAAGCGCTCGTGCGCGCCGCGTACCTGCGTCTCGTCGGCTGCGCGATTCATCGCTTTTAGCGCCTCCCCGGCGCGCGCGAGCACCGCGTCGCTCATCGCGGCAACGGCGTGCCGCATGATGCGCTCCTCCAGGCACTCGCGAATTTCGACGATCTCCCGCACTTCGTCGGTGTTCGGCCGCGCCGAAACGACGGCGCCTTTGTTGGGACGGTAGTCGAGATAGCCCTCCGCTTCGAGCCCGCGCAGCGCTTCACGGATCGGAATACGACTGAGTCCAAAGCGTTCGGCCAGTTCCATTTGATTGAGCGGCGATCCAGGTGCGAGGGCCCCCGATTCGATTTCGGCACGAACGCGATCCGCGATTTGGTCGGCGGTTCCGCGAATCTGTCTCCCGCCGTTGACAGCCGGCATACGGAGATTGTATACATGTTTACATAGTGCGTCAAGCGATCGCTGCGGCGTTTGTTCTTCTTCTGGCTCCAATCGGTCTGGGCGCAGCAGCAACGCGGGCGTCCTGCGATACGATCGCCTATCGCCCGGACGACCGGCTCGTCAACGTACCGGTGACGATCGGCAGTTCGCGACTTTGGTTTGACGTCGATACCGGCGCCCGCCATTCGGTCGTCGACCTTGCAGCGGCAAAGCGCCTCGGGTTACCGCTGATCGAGCCGGCGCGGATGTCGGGTGCCGGCCGCGGGACGGTCCAACTGCTTCACACCTCCCCGTTGGAGATTCGGGCCGGTAACACGAGCGTACGTATCGCCGAGCCGTGGGTGCTCGATCTCAGCCACACGGGAACGAGCCGGCGCATCGACGGCCTCGTGGGGGTAGATTTTTTCAAGGTAGTCGTGGTGCGCATCGATCCCGGCGCGCAGACGATTGCGTTTTGCCGCGGCCTGCCTGCGCCAAGCGGTCCGTCCGGTACGACGATTCCGCTGATCGTCGCGAACGATCGATTCTTCATCGACTTGACGCTTACACTTCCCAGCGGTGTCGCGGCGGCGCACCGGGTGCGGGTCGACACGGGATCCGACGATGCAGTCAGCGACGATCTCGTACGGAAATCGTCGACGCGGCGGAAGAGTACGCAAGGCGTCGGCCTCGGAACTCCGTATGCCGATTATTCGGGCCTCTTGGCGAGCGTGCGGATCGGGCCGTACGTTATTACGAACGTGTGGGGACCGTCGGGCAATCCGCCTGCGGTCGGCATGGAGATTCTGCGCCGGTTCGTCCTTACGTTCGACGCGCGCCGGCGGCGGCTTGGCCTCACGCCTACGGCGCGCATTCACGATCCCGTTCCCACTCCAGCGCCATAAACCAACCGCTCGCATAAAAGGCGGGGAGGAAGCGTCTCGCCGGTATTCCAAGTCGCGGAAGTATGACGCGACTGACTTCTCTTACGGCGGGAACGGTGATTATACTCGCGGGCTGCTCGGGCTTGGGCACCGCGCCGCCGAGCGTCGTGCCGCAGGCGGCCTCTTCTGCGGTACTCGCCGCACCGGGTGCAAAGCACCCACGGCAGACGCTGTACGTGCTCGTTAATAATGGAACGTACGCTAGCTATGTGGCGCTGTACGATGCGTACGCGAAGAACCCAACGATGATCGGCAAGATTACCAGAGGACTGGCGAATCCCGGCGCTATTTGGACGGATGCGAAGGGCGATGTCTTCGTCGGCAACGACATGACGTATACGAGCTCGGTTACGGAGTACGCGCCGCGCACGTACAAGCTGACCCACACTTACACCAGCGGAATCGACTTGCCGTTCGGCGGAACGGTCGACTCGAAAGGCACGATGTATGTTTCCGTCGCTGAGGTGAAGGGCCAGATCGAAGGCGGCGTCGCGGTATTTCCTCCGGGAACGACGAGCCCTTCGACGATTTTAACTGCGGGCGTGTACGTTCCGCACGGCCTTGCCAAAGATGCTGCGGGGCACCTTTTCCTCGCCCAGATCTACGGTTCGCAGTCGTCGGTCATCGAGTTTCCGAAAGTCGCGAATAAAAGTACGGTTTTGCCGCTAAACGACCTCAACACGGGCGCATTTCTCGAAGATCTCAAACTCGATGCCCACAACGACATCGTCGTGGCCGACGCCGAGCTCAACTGCGTTCGCTTCTATCCGCCGCCTTACAAGAAGGAGAGCGTGACCCTCAACAGCGGCGTGCAGACTCCCACCGCCCTCGCCTATGGAGCGGACGGCACGCTCTTCGTCGGCGATGAATATGCGGGGGCAAACGGCAATGTCGTCGTCTTTCCGCCGGGAGCAACGCAACCAACCGTTCGAATCACCGATGGAATTACGGGCGGCGTTCTTGGCGTCGCGCTGAGCCCGGCGAAATAGAACGGCGCCCCGCATCACGGTAGGAGGCTTACCGCCGCCCCGAAGGCGCTGGCTAATGCGATGGTTTTGACTGCAGCGCCCCCGGCCGGATAGGGATAAATCGCGATGCAGCCGATTCGGCTTCCACCGCACGATCGCTTGGGATCCGGAGCGATAACCTTTCCACCTTGAATCCAAAACTGCTCGACCATCATTGAGTCGTTTAACGTCGTCGCTCCAACTTTCGTCGCGCTACTGCCGCTAACGTCGAACTGATAGATCACTGAGGGTACAACACCGGTGTCACCGATGGCCAGGTGCTTGCCGTCCCACTGTACCTGGCCTGGAGATTCGATGCTTTGACTCACCGAGATTGTAGTGAATGTTTGACTGCCCTTCGATAGTTCTGCCAGGACGAAAGCGCCGTTACTATCCTTGCCATCGACAAAGAGGTCGCCATGGTTGTCGTAGCCGCAGAACGTCGAGCTACTCATCGACGGGAGCGCGTAGCTCCTCGCGAAGCCCCAGCCACGCTTGCCCTTATTGCGATAGACAACCAGAGCCGCATAAAAATCGGGACCGCCCACCACGGCAAGATCGCCGTTCGTCGGATCGACCGAGCAGCCGTTCTCATCGTCGTACGGGAAGCCGATATATGCGATCGGCGCTCCGCCCCCGTGCGCGAACTCGTAGATGCCGCCGGGGATATAGACGAAGGGGGTGAAAATATCGCTCGAGCGATCGACGCACATGCCGCGCGGGCCGATAGGCCCGCTGAGAATGCCGATCATTTTGCCGCGCGGATAGCTGTAGATGTAAACGGGCTCATCTCCTAAGGTCGATACGTAGAGAAGATTGCGGCCCGCCCCGTTCGCGCCATCTCCGCTCTCAACCGGCACGGAACGAGGCGCGGCGCTCGGCCCTCCGATTGGAGGCTGCGACCCGCTGCAGCCTGCGACCAGTGCCGCAGCCATGCAGTTTGTGAGTGCGCAGCGGCCAAGACCTGAGATCGTCATTGCGAGCCTCCTGAAGTAAACGTGGCGGTGACATCGCCTATTTTCGGGTGTAGTCGGTGGTCCAGTTTGTTTCCCACGTGCGGCCGTGGTCGGTAGAAAAGGCTTGTTCGAAGCGAGGGTGATCGCCGCTCTTTCGCCACCATTTGAAGCGAACGATGACCGGCGTGCCCTGCCACTTGTCGTCGGCGTAGAACTGGCCCACTCCGCTGGGATCGAAGTGACCGACCTGCTGGGGGAGGGCGAGGCCGATCTTCGTCGTGCCCCAGTAGAGCGACCACTGATGCGTCGCGGCATCGTAGAGGCGCAGCGTCATTCCGTGAGTGTAACCGCGAGGCGGCGGGCAGCGCAGGTCACCGTCCTCGAGGTTGGCGCTCCCGTTCCAGAACGGGCGAATCGTCGACCTGCCGTAGCAGTCGTACCAGACGTTGTCGTGCGCGAGACGCTTGCGCAAGATGCGATAGTGTGTCGCCCAGGTGCCGAAAAGAAAGTCGAAACCGTGGCGACTGTCGTACGTCGTCGAAGTGACGAGCGACGGCTCGGGCGTCGCGGCCATGCTCGGCGAGTTCGTGGCAAGAACGACGGTCGCGCAAGCTGCCGCGAAGAAGGGTCGTCTCATGAAGAGCCTCCTACGTAGAGCGCGCGGTTCGAGATGTCGAGCGTAAAGGCCCGTCCGCGCCAGAACTCGTTGCCCACGTTGCAGTCGTAGATCAGATTCGTAAAGACCGCTTTCGGTGCGGCGATCGCGGAGCTTGGAACGCCCACGAGCGCGATGCGCGGGATGTCGCCGACGATCCGCTCGCCCGCAGGCCCCTTCACGCGCTTCAGCCGCGGGTCGTCGAGGTTTACACCGAGCTTTGGCGCGAAGCGTTTGTCGAGGAAGAATCCCTGCGAGCCCGTGTCGATCTCGCAGAGGCCGCGCTGGCCTCCCCCGAAATCGAACCAGGCAAAGATTCCCAGTGAGATGTCGCGATCGTCGCCAAGTTCGATCGGAACTTTGGCCGCCGAGCGCGTCCGCCGGGCGAACGATGCTTCGTCTTCGAGAATCAGCTGCTGCGAGGAGTAGTCGAAGGTAACGGGCTGGTTACGAAAGGCGGTCGCGGAGATTAGGCCATCAATCCCGCTACCATCGAGGCCGTTCCAGATGATGGCCGGCGCGCCGGATACCCGTAGGGTCCCCAAGGAGAGTGTGGGCAGCGTTCCGATATCGCCGTCGACACGTTCGCCTTCCATCCTCCAGTTGGTGTAACGGCGAGTGGCGGCGACGCCAAGCGTTCGTGCAGCCTTCGACGATAGGACGTCGACGCCGGCGCCGAGATCGACAATCGTCGTTAGCGGCAGGCCGTTCGCGGTTGCCTTTACCGTAACGAGACCGCCGGTCAGCGTGAAAGGTACGATCGTCTGCGCCGTCGCCGCCAGCGGCATCAGCGAGGCGATCGCGATCAACGCAAGTTCTTTTTCTAAGCGTGCTGCCACGCGTCTCGTACTTCGGCTTCGCGCCGCGCGTCACCCACAGGCGCCCTTCGGCAACCCTTCGACACGCTCAGGCTATCTATGCTTTTTGGACGACAAAGATTACATGGGTTCGGGGTGACATTCTGAGGCCCGCGCCAGCAGCAGCGTGCGGTCGCGCGAGTTGCGTGCGAGTGCGGCGGCGCGTTCGAATTCCGAGCGCGCTTCGCTCGATCGACCGAGCTTGAAGAGCAGATCGGCGCGGACGGCGGGCAGCAGATGGTAGTTGCGCAAGGATGGCTGATCGAGAAGTGGCTCGACGATTTCGAGGCCCGCCTGCGGGCCGAATGCCATGCCGACGGCGACGGCGCGGTTGAGCTCGACGACCGGCGTCGGCACCAGCTGGCCAAGTGCGTGGTAGAGCGCCGCGATGCGCTCCCAATCCGTTTCTTCGGGGGTCGCGGCGCCCGCGTGACAGGCGGCGATCGCCGATTGCAGCGCGTACGGTCCGAG
>DATAQH010000336.1:0-2479 GCA_036264815.1 Candidatus Cybelea sp. | reverse complement strand
CGACGCCGTTCGCCGAGTTGCTCCGCAAATATCGAGTTCGCGCGGGCCTTTCTCAGGAGCATCTCGCAGAGCAGGCAAAGATCAGTGTTGCAGCGGTCGGCGCGCTCGAACGAGGCATACGGCGATCGCCCTATGGCCATACCGTCTCCCTGCTCGCGAAGGCGCTGCAACTCACCGATGAGGAGTGCGCCGCTCTGGAGGCGGCGAGCCACGGCCAGCGGAGCAAGCCGGCGAGCAGCAGCACGACCGGCCATCTCCCGGCACAGCGCACATCGCTGGTCGGCCGCGATGCCGACGTCGCGCGCATCGTCAAGCTTCTGGGAAAATCCAACCTGGTAACGGTGACCGGGGCCGGCGGCGTTGGAAAGACCCGTGCGGCCCTCGAGGCTGCAAAATCCTTCTCCCGTTCTACGCCGATAGAGGCCGTGTTCGTCGACCTCTCTCCGCTCACCGATGGAGCGTTCGTTGCAGCGAGCATTGCGTCCGCGATGCAGCCGCTGCTTACGCAGCGCGTCGATACGATGGCGACGCTTGCGAAGGCGCTTGGCAATCGTCACGCGCTGCTCGTCCTCGATAACTGCGAGCACACGATCGGCGAGGCTGCGGCGGCCGTCGACGCGATCTTGAGCCGGTGCCCGCAGATCAAGATCCTCGCAACCAGTCGCGAGCGCCTGAATATAGCCGGCGAGTTCGTCTACCTGTTGCCCGCGCTTTCGCTGCCGGAAAGCGTTCCGGCCGGTATCGAAGAGGCACAGTCGTACGCGGCGATCGACCTGTTCGTGCAGCGCGCCGATGCGGCCGATCCGCGGTTTGCCTTCGGCGTCGAAAACCTTCGCGGGATTGTCGACGTCGTTCGGCGTCTCGACGGTATGCCGCTCGCGATCGAGCTGGCCGCGGCGCAGTTGCCGGTGCTGGGGCTGCAAACATTGCATCTGCGCCTGAACGAACATTTCACGATCCCGGCGGGGCGTCGCGATCTACCGCCGCGTCAGCAGACGATCGCCGCGACCATTCGATGGAGCTACGAGCTGCTGACCAGCGAAGAACGGGAGCTTCTCTGCGGCGTCTCAGTTTTTTCCGGCGGGTTCACCCTCGAGGGCGCCGAGGCGCTGTGCGCGCGCGGATCCGTAGATCGATCGTCGGTCTTCCCGGCCTTGGCATCGCTGGTGAACAAATCGCTGGTCAGCGTTGGGCACGGACGTGAGAGCGTGCGTTACACGCTGCTGGACTCCGTGCGATCTTTCGCGCTCGATCGGCTCCGGGAGAGCGTCACCGCAACCCCGGCTTTCCGTCACCACGCAGAGTGGCTTGCGGATCTTGCCGACGAGTGCGCCGGCAGCTCGTCGTGGTCGAACGACAAAGCGATCGACCAGGTAGAACTGGGCAACATGCGTGCGGCGATCTCCTGGTCGCTCAATGCGGAATCACCGGACGACCGGCTGTTGGCCGCCCGAATCATCAACGGCCTCGGCAGCGTGTGGGGCCGCGCCGGATGCTTTCGCGAGCAACGGCAATGGATCGAACTGGCGCTCAATCGCATCGACGAATCGAGTCATCCGGCCGCGGTCGTTGATCTCTTAACGAGCTTTATGATCCGCGCCCACGCCGACCCCGCAACGCTTCATGCAGCGGAGCGCGCCCTCGCACTCCTGGCGCGAGTTGCGGACCGGTACATCTCCATAAGGCTGCACATTACGCTGACCATGGCGCTGACCGTGCACGGAAAGCTTGCGCAAGCCGAGCGATCGTCGGAGCTTGCAGCATCGCTCATGACGGCGCAGGAGAAAGCCTCGACGTGGTACGCAACCCTGCTTCTCAGCCGCTGCGTGCTGCGCCAGCAGCAGGGACGTTTCGACGAAGCTCGTTCCGATATCGCCGCCGTCGAAGCGATGGCGCTGTCGAACGGCAACCGGTATCTCGTCGCCGCCCGGTGCTGGCCGCGGCTGCTGTGGCTCGAGTACCGAGCGGGCCACACGGCGCTTGCGCTCGAGATTGCCGAACGCATGTTGGATTGCGAGTTCGGGTCGAGTCCCGAGGTCGCGTACCAAGCCCTGACCTCCGTCACGCGCCTGCGGCTGCAGTTGGCCGACGTGAATGCGGCAGCCGAGTCGGCGCGGGAGCTTTTCGATCAAGTACGGCGTCACGAAGGCGCGACCGACCCCTGCGAGTACGCCGCGACCGTTGCCGCGCTGCGCGGGCACGGAGTCGCCGCCGCACGACTCGTAGGGTTCGCTCGCGCGTCGGACGAGCGCGTCCCGATCTTGGGCGATCCGATGTGGCAGGCCACCCGCGACCTTCTTCTCAGTTCGCTGCGGAAGCTCTTAAGCGCTCAGGCGATTTCGGCGGCGTGTGCCGAGGGCGCGGCGCTCACCGAGGAACAGGCGACCGCCGAAGCCCTGGCCGCGCTCGAGCTGGCCTAAACGGTGGTCCCGCGGTCGTTCGGGAAGAAAGGACATCATGAGAGCGTTCAATTTGGGAC
>DATAQH010000334.1:0-16222 GCA_036264815.1 Candidatus Cybelea sp. | reverse complement strand
TGCAGTACCATACAACTAAATCTTTAAGAGTTCTGCTGATGGAGGCATCGTGACATACCGGACCAACCCCTCGACCAAAGAGCTTCCCCGCGAGGCCCGTACGCGGGTACGCGTCCCCGAGACAATGTCGAGCCGCATCTTCCCGGGATGGGGACCGCAAGTTTAGGAAACCGCGGCCGGGCGTGTGCTGTATAAAGGGCATGCGCCTAGCCGTTTTGCTCCTCGCTCTGATCCTCTATCCCCTGGCCGTTTCGGCCGCGCCGGTGGCGCCTGAGGATCTCTTCAAATTCACGTTTTTGAGTTCGCCCGCGATCTCGCCCGACGGCGCGCACGTGCTCGTCGAAGCCTCGCGGATGAACGGCCCGAAAGATACTTACGATCGCACGATAGAACTCGTCGACGTCTCGACGGGCAAACTCTCGCACAACGTCACCAAACACGTCGGAGACGGCGACTTTGCCTGGATGCCCGATAGCCGAAGCTTCGTCTTCGTGCGCCGGGTCGAGAAGAAGAAACCGCAGCTCTATCGGTACGTGCTTGCCGGCGGAAAGATCGTCGCGCTCACCAACATCAGGCAAGGCGTCTCGAGTCCGGTCGTTTCGCACCGCGGCGACCGCATCGCACTGGCCGTCAGCGACACCGATCCGGCGCCCGCCGCGCAGATCGACTTTGCCAAGGCCGGGTTTGCGCCGAAAGACTCCCAGAAGAAGAGCGACATCCGCTTTATCGATCGGCTCTTCTTCGCGGGCAACGGCCAAGGATATATCTACGATACGCAGACGCACATTTGGACCGTCGACGCCGACGGTTCCCATCCCAAGCAGCTGACGTCGGGTAAGTACTCCGAAGGCTTCGACGCGTGGTCGCCCGACGACGGCACGATTCTGTTCGACTCGTTGCGTTACGAGGCGGTCGACAGCGGGCCAAACGACGTCTACACGATACCGTCGACCGGCGGCACGATGGAGAAAGTCGCGTCTCCGCTGCCCGCAAACTTCGGCTTTACTTTTGGGAGCGACGGCAGCAGCGTCTACTATCTGAGTAACGACGTCAAAGACTCCGCCGAGCTTCCGGCCTTCGTCTCGGCGAAGCGCGACGGCTCCGATCGTCGGGTCATCGTCGAAAAGAACACCGTTTCGTGGGGAGACTCATTGCTGGCCGATATGAAAGAAGGCGGCGGCCTCTGCATCTCCCCGCTTCCCGGCGGCAAGCTGGCGCTGCTCAACGTCGACGGACCCGGCTATTCGAACCTGCGCACGCTCGATCTTGCGAACGGCGCGCTGGCCAACGTCACGCCGCCCAAGGGTGAAGCCTGGGGCTGCACCGTCTCCCATGACGGAAGCCGCGCGGCCTATCTCTACAGCGATTTTTTGCATCCCGCGGACTTGTACGTGGCGCAGACTAGCGGCGGAACGCCGCGACAGATCACCAGCGTCAATCGCGGATACCTAGCAGCGGTGACCCTGTCGACGCCGCAGGAGTTCAGCGTGCAAGATCCCTCCGGCGCGACGGTGCAAGCCTGGTTCATGCCGGCGACGACCGGTGCCCCCGGCGAGAAGCATCCAACGCTGCTCGATATTCACGGCGGCCCGGAGACGCAGTTCGGCGACACGTTCTTCCAAGAGTTCCAGCTCTACACCGCGATGGGATATAACGTCGTGTTCTGCGATCCGGCCGGCAGCACGGGGCACGGCTACGCGTTCGAAGAGTCGCTCGAAAAGAACTACGGCGACGCGATGTTTGCCGATACCCAAGCCGTGATGGATGCGGCGGTGCGCCGGCCGGAGGTCGATGCCTCGCGCCTAGCGGTGCTCGGTGGCTCCTACGGCGGATACGCGACGCTCTGGGTGGTTTCGCACACCGACCGTTACAAGACCGCCGTCGCCGAACGGGTTGTCAGCAACATGCAGAGCGAGAATCTCGCGGCCGACTTTGCCGGGAAGAACGGCTTGGCAGGCGGGTACTACGCGATGGGTCCACCATGGGATCCGGCCAGCACGCTCTACGCGAAGTTCTCGCCGCTGACCTACGTCGCGAACGTGCATACGCCACTGATGATCCTGCACTCGGAAGACGATACGCGAACGCCGATCGACCAGACGCTGCAGGAGTTCACCTCGCTGAAGATCCTCGGGCGAACGGTCCAGTATGTTGCCGTGCCGGATGAGAATCACGACCTCTCGCGCACCGGTGCGCCGATCCATCGAGTCGAACGTCTGCACATCATCCTCGACTGGCTGAAGAAGGAGCTTTAGGTACCTAGCAAAGTCTGCCAGAATATGGCGCCGAGTAAAATTCTGGAAGCATAGCTTGGGCGCTCTGGGCTAGCTCCCTACGCTAACGGTGACTGCATTAAGGGTCAGTTTTCCGCCGGCGGGATGTTTGATCGTTTTCTTGCGTTTGGCGCCCTGTGGATATTTCCAATGCCGAGATTCGGCGCTGTTTCGCTTGTATTACCAAATGGCAGAATGATCGAATCGTGAAAGATCCACGAGGCTTGAGCCTGGCGCTTTATTCCGCCGAAGGAAGTCGTTCCAACGACCGTCGCGGTTGAGCCAGATAGCGTGACGCGTTTTACTGTAATTAAGCCCTTTGCGCGTTTCCGTCCGTTACCTGATTCGATTGTTAGCTGTTTGCCGTCCCATTGGATACGGCCGGGAAATTGTGTAATCGGCGGGTTAACGGAAATCGCGACAATCTGACTGCCACCGCTTGGCAACTCTACAAGGCCCATACCATTTTCGGTGCCGTAGTTAGCAAAAAGATTACCCTGGTCGTCATATCCGCAATACCACAGGAAGGTATTTGCGTGGTAGACTTTAGGTTGCCCGCTTCCATCCGAAAAGACGGCGAGAAATGCGCCACTCTCGTTGTAGTAGGTCACGGCTAGGTCCCCGCTTGTCGGGTCAACCGCGCACCCTATGCTAGCGCCGTCGACTTCAAATGTGGCGCTCGGCGTAGTAGCTCCATGGGGAAACTCCTCAACACCATTCGACGTGGTTAAATAGACGTTGCCAACTCCGTCGGAGCAGGCGTCTACGGCAGTTCCCGCGATCGTGCCGACAAGCTTTCCTTCGGGATACGTCATAACGTAGGATTTGCCGTTGGAACCGGCGGCATAGATGAGATCGCCGCTTCCCGACTTGCCGTGCTGAGCCGTCTGGTGAATCGAAGAGGGGCCCTGTGGTAGTGTGGCCGTTGACGACGATCCGCCACAGCCGGCAAAAAGTAAACTGACCGCGGCTATAGCCGACGCGCGGCCTAGGGGAGATGAAATCATTTGGTCTGTCCTCTTCTTGATCTTGGGCTCTGACTTATTTGTTTCGCGTAAATAGGCTACGGCGCGGCGCTGACGGCGAGGCCCGTTAGGAAGCCTTGCTGCCCGGCGACCTCTTTGATGCGATGCACGGGCTTACCGCCCTTGGGATAGCTCCAGACACCGATGTTTGGAAACTCGTCACCGGAGATGCTGTAGATGATGCTGGCACGGTTGTTATAAACCCAGGACGGCCCGACGTGGTGCTTGACATCTGTAATCGTCGTTGAGCCAACTACGGTGGCTACCGATCCAGAAACGCTCAGTTGATCGAGGGCGACGTGCGGCTTAATCTTCTGCGGCCCCTGAACTTCCATCGTCAAGTATGTGCCATCCCATTGCAGAGTTTTCGGAGAATAGTTCGACGGAATACTAATAGACAAGTAAGAAATGTTGCCGCTGCCCGCAGGCAGTTCCGCGAGGCCGGGATTATCGCCCTTATAGCCATCTATGAAAAGGTTACCTGCGTTGTCGTAGCTGCAAAAGTAGGGAGCAAATCCATAAAACTGGTAGAGAGTGGGTTGCTCGTAGGGTGTCGTGAACACGGCAACGCTAAGTTGGCTTTGGAGCGTTACGGCTAAGTCGCCTGTTAGCGGATCAATGCTGCAACCTAGTCCTTCTGACGGTAGTGAAAAGGTTTGGCTCGGAGTTGTCGAGCCGTGCGCGTAAACTAGCACGCTGTCCCTTGAAAGAAGATAGACTTTGCCAGACTCGTCAGCGCAGACGCCTTCACCCGTTTCGGCGATAGTGCTAACCAGTTTTCCGGCGGGATATGACAAGATGTAGGATGTCTTTGCCGCCGACACATAGAGCAAATTGTCTTGGTTTTGCTTGCTATGCTGACCGGCCTGTCGCACTGATGATGACGCTAACGGAATCGATGATGGGGCTTGCGACGATCCACCGCACCCGGCAAAAAGTAAACCGAGCGCGGCTATAGCCGACGCACGGCCTAGGGGAGATGAAATCATTTGGTCTTTCCTCTTCTTGATCTTGAAGCCTGAATAAACGATTCGAGGGCCGTTTGCGTCTCCCCCGGTCTCTCAGTTAGGAGGGCATATGGCCTAAAGACGTTTTGACCAGGGGTGTTCTATCCAGATCACTACCCATAACGACGACGAGGTGACTACTGCGCTTTGCTCAGAGTCACTCCCCAGAGCCAGAAGTCGCCTGTGGTATAGCTACCCGAAATCTTTGTAACTGACTATCGACTTGCCGCCAGCCGGATACTTCCAGACTCCGACCTTGTTCGGGCGCCCATTTCGCCCGCGGCTAACATACGGGATGAAAACGTGACTGCCATCTATCCATGATTGCGTTGCACCGCGGCCGATTCTGAAATGGGTGGCGCCCGCAACTAATATCTGTGAGCCAGATACCTTCAATCGCGAAATCTTGATTTCACCCCTCGAAATCCCTTCCCACGTCATCTGCTTGCCGTCCCACTGGACCTGTCCGGGAACGCCTACTTTGATTGGCATGAGCACCGCGGTATTAAATGCTGATTGCCCTTTAGGCAGTTCCGATATGCCATCGCCTTGTTCCTCAATGTCGCCATTAACGAAGAGATTGCCCTCCCCGTCATAGCCGCAGTAATTAGAGTTGAGGCCCGATAAGTAGGCAAGTGGTTTTCCCGTTTCGTTTGGAAAAACGGCTATGTCGCTATCCGGGTTTTGATGCCGGTCTACGACAGCCAAGTCGTTAGTAGTCGGATCAACCGAGCAGCCCAGAGCCATCCCGCCGGGAAGGACTATGGTTCGCGTCGGAGTCGTTGCGCCGTGGGCATATTCCACGACAGTGCCACCTTGTGTAATGAATACGTTACCGGCAGCATCAGAACATATGGCGCTGAAATTGCCGCCTGCGTTTAGTGCTCCGACTAGCGTTCCGGCTGGGTACGACAACACGCAGGTGCCGCCGCAACCGCCCACAGCGTAAATAAGATCACCGCTGCTCGATCCGGACTTCATCCAGGACTTGCTGTGCGGAGCAGGGTCTCGAACCGCAGATGATGTTTGTGGAATCGTGGCCTGCGACTGCGGCGATCCGCCGCATCCGGAAAAAAGTAAGACGAGCGCGGCTGTAGCCGATGCGCGGCGCAGCGGAAATGAAATCACCGTGTTAGCCTTTCTTGATCTTGGGATCCTAAGGACAACGATTCTCGCCGACCAAGCCGTCTGCCCGCACCGGCCCCTTTAATTGGGGCCTAGGCCCTAGAAGTGTCCTCACCAGCGTCAACTTCTCGAAGTCACGGCTCATGAGGACGGCCAATGACCCAGCGCCAAATGATCAGACCAAACGCCAACAACCGCGGCCGTGGCGTTCGGAGGGTCGCTTCGGAAACCGGAGCAACGCCCTATGATCAGGTCGCCGGTACCCTGTGGGCGAAAAAGGCCAACCTAATTCGGGTCGGGCCAAAATCCAGCCATGCTAAAATGGCACATGTCCAAGATATATGCGGCCCTTCGAAGACTGACCCAAAGCGCGTTCGAGACGTGGTGCGGCTTATTGACCTTCGGCGAGGGCCCTGAAGAAGAGAGGGCGCGGCTACGTTATATCGAGATGGTAGGCCTTTGCAATGATTGGATCTCGCCGTCCTGACTGCCCGGAGTATCCGGGCGGACCGCAGACCCCGGTCGGAACGCCGTGGCTCTGTGTCTAAATTGTCTTTCTGGCTAAAGAAATATATCTAGCGACGCGTGCTCTTCCTAGACGAGGCCGCCGTACGCGCGCTGCTGCGCTGGGAAGAACTCATCGGCGCGATGGAGCGCGCGCTGGCGGATTTTTCGCGAGGTGCCGTGCTGCAGCCGGTGCGCACGGTGCTGACGATCGAAGAACGGCAACGCTACATCGGGCTGATGCCGGCCGTCGCCGGCGATGTGATGGGGCTCAAGTTCGTCTCCTTCTATCCCGTCAATGCCGGCACGGAGTTTCCCACGCACCAAGCGACGGTCGTTCTTTACCGCACCGATAACGGCGAACCGCTGGCCGTCATGGACGGTCGCCTCATCACCGAGATGCGCACCGCCGCCGTCTCGGCGGCAATCACGAAGTATCTCGCTGCGCCTGGAAGCCGCGTGCTCGCCATTCTCGGTGCGGGAGTCCAAGGCGGCGCGCATCTCGAGGCGCTGCGCCACGTCTGCGACTTTGCCGAAGTGCGTGTTTGGAGCCGTACGCCCGAACACGCGGAAGCGTTCGCGCACGAACGGGGTGCGATCGTCGTTCCAAGCCCCGAAGCGGCGGTTCGCGACGCCGACGTCGTCGTCACGGCGACGGCCGCACGCGAGCCGATCTTGCGCGGCGCGTGGCTCAAACGCGGCGCGCACGTCAACGCGGTGGGATCGTCGCGGCCCGACTGGCGCGAGCTCGACGACGAGGCGATGCGCAATACAGTCGTCGTCGACTCGCGAAAGGCGGCTCTGGCCGAGGCCGGGGACGTGATCATCCCCCAGGCGCCCATCTACGCCGAGATCGGAGAGATCTTCGCGGGCACCAAAGCGCCCCTTCCGGCAGAGACGACCATCTTCAAATCCGTGGGGCTCGCGGTCGAAGACATCGCGGCCGCGCGCCTCGTCGTCGAAGCCCGTGAGCGCCATGAGCATCGTTCTTGAAACGCAGCGCCTGCTCGTTCGCCGTTGGGAAGACGGCGATGCAGCCGCGGCTGCCGCCATCTATGCAAAGCCCGAAGTGATGCGTTTCATTCCCGGCGGCGTCTGGAGTCCGGAGCGCACGCGCCAAATTCTCGCGCGGATGCGCGAGCTCGAAGCGCGTCAGGGATTCGGCTTCTATCCGCTCGTGGATAAGCGCAGCGGGGCATTGGCCGGCCATGCCGGGCTAGGGCATCTCGAAGGCGGCGAAGAGGTCGAGGTTGCCTATATTCTGGACGTACCGTACTGGGGCCGCGGTTTGGCGACGGAGGCTGCCCGCGCATTTCTGAGCGACGGATTTGCGCACCACGCGCTGACGCGGATCGTCGCGGTTGCATTTCCCGAAAATCGAGCCTCGATCGCCGTCATGCAGCACTGCGGAATGCTGCCCTGCGGCATCGCGCGACACTTCGGCCGCGAGGTCGAAAAGTACGAGGCTTTGAGCAAGTGAGCGGGAACGTTCCCGCACATGCTGCTATTTCGCCGGACTCAAGTAGTCGTTCTTTTAGCCGCGCTCTTCGCGGCCGGCCCGACGGCCGTCGTCGCTCAAACGGTTACCGTGACGGTCAACGGCCAGCCGCTGTATCTCAATCCCGGACCGATCGAACGCAGCGGCCGCGTCTTCGTGCCGTTGCGCGGAATCTTTGAGCGCCTCGGCGCCGCCGTTGTTTACGCTTCGGGCACGATCAACGCCACGAAGGGGAGCACGACGGTCTCGCTGCAGATCGGCTCCACGCAGGCAACGGTGAACGGCCAAGCGCAGATTCTCGACGTCGCCCCCTTTATCGTCGGCGCGAGCACGTACGTGCCGTTGCGCTTCGTCGCGCAGTCGCTGGGCGCGCAGGTCGGTTACGACGCCTCGACGCGCGTGGTCGCGATCGCCGGCGCGTCCGGTCCCGGCCCGAATCCGCCGCACCCGTATCCGCCCGCGCCCCCGCCGCCGCCGAATCCGCCGCCCAACAGCGTCGTGAATTTGCGCTCGCGCGAGCCCGCCCCCGACTCGATCGTGAACGATCGCTTCGTCGTCATCTCGGCTGAGTTCACGCATCGCGTTGCGCCGGGCAGCGTTCGGGTTCGGCTCGACGGCAACAACATTACCTACCGCAGCGGCGTATCGCAGACCGGGTTCTCCTATAAACCTCCGGCGCCGCTGGACTTCGGCTCGCACACCCTGCGTGTCGACGGACGCGACGTCGGCGGAGCGCCCTTCGACCGCACGTGGTCGTTTAGCGTGCGGCGCTCGGGCGGGGGACCGATCACGCTGACGATCAATCAGCCCGCCCCCGATACGGCGGTCGGCCGCACGTTTGTCGTTCAGGGAAGTACCGTTCCATACGCGCGGATCAGCGTCACGGCCGGTGCGACGCCGTCGCTCAACGGTCAGTTTTCCGGTACGACGACCGCCGGAGGCCAGGGGAACTTTCGAATCAAGGTGACGCTGACGACGCTAATGGGCCAGCAGTCCGTGCGTGTGCGCATCACGGCCACCGATCCTTCGACTTCACAGAGCACGCAGACGACGCTGCAGCTGCGGCTGAACAACTGATCGCACGGGGAGCCCTTTCAATGGGGCTCCCTTACTCGCGATCGATGCGGTGCGTCGCGACGCGCCGGTCTGGGCGCGCGATCGCTTCGTAGAGCGCACCAGCCCCGACGATCGTCGCCATCACGAGCAGCGTAATCCAGCCGTAGTTGAAGACCGCGCGGCCGCCCGATAACGGGCCGGGCCAGACGATGTCGAGCAGCATCAGAATCAAGTAGAGCGCGCCCCCGATCGTCACCGGAACTCCCCAGCGCCCAAGCGAGAAGACTCCGCTCGGGCGCCAGCCGCGCATTCTCGCGACGAGCGCTCCCAAGACGGTCAGAAAGAAGGCGAGGTAGATTCCCGACGTTGCGAACGATACGAGCGCATAGAGCGCGTTGACGTTCGCAGGGTAGTCGAACCAAAGCACGTGCACGGGCTTGCTCGGATTGATGAGGACGAGCAGCAGAAAGAGAAACGGGACGATCGTGCCGACGAGGATCGCGTTTCCGGGCGTCCGGTGGCGCGGCGAGATCTGCTTGATCTTGCCGCTCAAGGGCAGCGCGCCATCGCGCGCCAGCGCAAAGGCGACTCGCGCACCCGCCCCCTGCACGGCCGTGCCGCAGCTGAAGAACGCGACGATCACCATCACCAAGAAGAAGTCTTGCAGCCACTTCGGTAGCACCGCGAGGATGCTGTTGATGCCGCCGCTGACGACGCCGCCGATGCCCGCAGCGGGCGTTGCGAGCAGCAGCCCCGCAACGAGCACGAACGAGGCGATACCGCCGTAGAGCAACGCGGTACGCATCGCCTTGGGAACCTGGCGCTGCGCCTCGATCGTCTCCTCCGAGATGTCGCCCGCGGACTCGAATCCGTAAAAGATGTAGACGTTGGCGAGAACCGCGACGAGCGCCGCGCCGGTCCACCAGTCTCCGCGGAAGTCCAGACCCAGCGGGTTACTCTTCAGATGCTCGACGCCTTGGGTCGAAAAGACGAACCCAGGATGCTGATGAAAGCCGTAGATCGCAAGGGCAATGAAGACGCCAAACGTTCCGATGGTTTCGACGTAGACGCCGAAACGCGCGACCCGTCCCATGATCTTTGCACCGACCCAGTTCAAGATCGCCGAAAGAACGATGATGCCGCCGGCGATCGTAAAGATGGCGAGGTGATTCGCCGGGTCGAAGTGCGTGCCGAAGCAGATGTTCGAGAGCGAGATCACGTATCCGACCGCCCCCGAGTCGACCGACGCCACCGTCGCGAGCAGCGCAAAACCATAGATCCAGCCGATGAACCAGCCATAGCGCGGGCCGACGTTGTACTTTCCGTATTGGTAGAGCGCGCCCGAGAGCGGATACTCGCTGGCGAGCTCCCCGAAGACGAGCGCGACGAGCATCATCAATCCGACGACGACCGGAATCGTCCAGAGATAGCGTGGGCCGCCGGTGCCCAGTCCGAGCGTGTAGAGGGAGTAGATGCCCACCATCGGGCTCAGATAGCTGAAGGCTACCGAGAAGTTGTCGAAGAGTGAGAGAACTCTCGAAAGCTCTTGGCGGTAGCCGAGCGCGGCGAGACGATCCCCCTCGTTTGGCGCATTGACCACGCCAGGTGCTTTCGCGCTTGCTTCGGAAGTTTACCCGCCGGTTGGCACGCCAAATGACACGCCCGCCTTTTGCCATCGACGCCATCGACCACGTGCTGCTGCTCGTGCAGGGCATGGATGAGTCATTGGCGTTTTACCAGGGCGTCCTGGGCGCGGTCGTCGAGTCGCGCCTGACGAATTATGCGATGGCGGAGCTGCGTGTCGGAAGGTCCCACATCGATCTGGTCGACACGAAGTCACCCCAAGGGCACTGGGCGCGTCCCGACGGCGCAGGCGGCCGAAACGTCGATCACATCGCACTGCGCCTCGGCCACTGCGGCGAAGGCGCGCTTCGCGAGCACCTCGCTTCGCGCGACGTCGTTATCATCGAAGAGCGCAGCGAAGAAGGACTCGAAGGCCGCAGCCTCTGCCTCTACATCCGCGATCCCTCCGGCAACCAAATCGAACTGATTCTACCGCTCTAAAAATGACATGTCATCCTGAGCCTGTCGAAGGACTGGTCGAAGGCTACGGCAAGTTTGAATTAAATTTCAGCGTGTAGTTCGCGGGGAACGGCTGCGCGCAATGGTTCGCTTTGAAGAGCGTGCCGCCCACCAGGCTTGCCGCGTAGACGCAGAGTTGTCCCGACGATGGCAGATCGGAAAACCGGACCTGCCCTCCGGAGTTCGTGCGGTTGGATTCGATGATGCCGGTAGGGCCGTTCGCCCCCAGACTCGTCGATAGGGTTACGGCGACTTGATCGATCGGACCGCCGTCTTTGGTGGTGACGGTAACGAGCGTCGAGCTCGGATTTGCCGCCGTGCTCGGTATTGCAGACGAGTTGTTGTGGCTGCAGGCAGCGCCGATAAAGATCGACGGTAGAATAACGAGCGAGCGAAGGAATTTGGGCATAAAAAGCACCTCCTAAAGTGCGACAGGTTCGGAAATCCCACCGCGCCGCCTTACCGGAGTCGATAAGAATAGGATTAGGCCTTCAGAGACGCTCCAAAAGAGCTTCGTCGTCCAAGGCAGCAAGCTCGGCGGGCACGCGGCCTCGTGCGCGTGCGGCAAGCCGCGCAGCAAGTTCTCGGCGCCGCTCGGGAGGGAGGGCGTCGCGGCGCTCCATGAAGCGCTTGATGATGGCGCGTTCGTCGCCGTCGAGATATGCCGTTGCGGCGTAGACGGGCTCCTGACGGCGCTGCGGCAGATCGCGCGGCTCGACCAGAGCCGCGTCGCGGACGACGATCGTGCCGGCCGCCAGGTCGCCGAGGCGCTTGTTTTCCGGCGAGATTAGTGCGCTGATCGCCGCGAGAATGTAGTACCCGACGATCTGCTCGCCGACGCGAATGAGGTTGCGGATCAGCGACGCGCCGAAGTCGATCGGATACCCGCCGTCCTGCACGACCCGCAGGCCAAGAAGCCGCTTCCCGGGTGTCTGCCCATTCCAGAGCGCTTCGAAGACGATGAAGTAACCGAACATAACGGTGAAGACGACCGCAACGATGAGCGCGATCGCCGCGCTCTCCGCAACCTTGTCGGAGGTCGCGGCGATGGCATGGCGGTTCGGAATGCGGGACGCCGCGAGAATAATTCCCAGGAAGATCGCAATCAGCGTGCCGATCTGGATTACCTGATCGACCATGAGCGCGAGGAATCGGCTGCCGAGCCCGGCGAGCTCGTAGCTGAACGCGATACTCTCGGGCGTACGTACGTCGACGGTACGATCCACCGTAGCTAGGTTCGACAGCGCCTTTTCGCCAACTCCTTGGAGCTTGACACAGAGGGCCTTTATCGCAAGGCGGTCGGAGACGTGGCAACGGCTCGAAGCGCTGCTTACACGCATCGGACGCCGCGGCATACGCTCGCTCTCACCCGACGAAATGGCGGAGCTGGGCCGGTTCTATCGCGCCACGACGACCGACCTCGCCTACGCGCAAGGGCGCGGCTTCGATCGCTCGCTGGTCGAGTATCTGAATCGCTGCGTTGCGCGGGCCCACGCGGTCGTTTATGCAAAGGGCTCCAAGAGCGGATTGACGCGGATCTCGGACTTTTACGCGGCCGGCTTCCCGCGGGAGTTTCGGCGGTCGCTCCCCTGCGTCGCGATCTGCACCGCCCTGACGGTCGCCTGTGCCGTCGTCTCCTACGTGTTGGTTCGCAATCACCCGGCCGACGTCTACGCATTGCTGCCGGCAGGCCTCGTCCCGGATGCGATCCGCAAGAGTCTTCACGACTCGAACTTCGCGGTCGATGCAACCTTCGCACCGGCGATGTCCGCACTCATCATCACCAACAACGTAAAAGTCGCGATCGTCGCTTTTGCCGGCTGTGTAACCCTTGGAGCGATGACCGTCTACATCATCGCCTTTAACGGGCTGATGCTCGGCGGCCTCGCCGCGCTCTTTACCAATGCCGGATTCGGGGCCGACTTCTGGGCGACGATCGCGCCGCACGGATTTATCGAGCTGACGGCGATTCAGATTGCCGGCGCCGCCGGTCTGCTGATCGTCGCCGGTGTGCTCTACCCCGGGCGGCTGCGCCGCCGCGACGCGATCGTGGCGAACGCGCGCCGCGCCGGCACGCTGATCGTCGGCGTTGCGTCGATGCTCGTCGTGGCAGGCACGATCGAAGCCTTCGTCTCTCCGCGACGGCTGCCGCCGGCGATTCGCATCACGGTCGGTCTCGTTACCGCCGTTGCGCTGACAGCCTATTTCTCCGGTGCCGGGCGCCGAGAGGCGCCGGTATCTATAGAAGACCTCGCCGCTTAACGCGCAGATACTCGTCGATCAGCGCCGTCGTCAGCGAGCTTGCGGGAACGTCGATCACGATTGCCCCGGTGCGTTCCAGAATCGTTTTTGCCACGCGGCGCTCGCCGGCCAAGCCGAGCGCCACTTTTGCGCGATAGGCCCCAGCGACGCTGTCAGGCTCATTGGCTAGCGCAGTGTTTACCGCGGCGTCGTTCATGAAGACGCAGATCAGCAGATGGTGGGCCGCGAGGGAGGTGACCTCGGCCATCAGCGTCGCTTGGGCGATCGGGTCGATGACGTCGGTGAGAAAGACGATCATCGACCGTTTGTGGAGGTGATGGCGCAGATAGGCGAAGGCTCGGGCATAATTCGCCTCCTCGAAGCGCGGCTCGAGGTCGTAGAGCGCTTCCGAGAGGTGCGCGATCGAAGAACGCGTCGAACGGGGTGCGAGCGCCGCAAGAATCTCGCGTGCGAACGCGACGAGGCCGACGCGGTCGCTCGCAAGGCCGGCAATGGTCGCCAGCGAAAGCGCGGCGGTTACTGCGTAATCGAGCTTGCGGAGTGCTCCCGGCGCGCTTCCGATGCGTGCCGTCATGAGGCGGCCGCAATCGAGCAAAAGCATCACGCTTTGGCTGCGCTCGACTTCGTGCTGCGCGACCATCAATTTTCCGCGCCGCGCCGTCGCCTTCCAATCGATCGTTCGGAAAGCGTCGCCGTCGCTCCACTCCCGCAGCGACTCGAACTCGGTGCCGGCACCGCGAAGCTTCATTCGGCGCAACCCTGCCTCGATGACGCGGTTGCGGACGTGAAGCGCTCCGTAGCGTTCGACGGCTGAGAGATCGGGATAGACGCGGATCTCCACCGACGCCTCGATGCGCCGCCGGCGCCGCAAGAGCCCGATCCGGTTCTCGTACCAGACGTATATCGTTTTGAGTTCGTCGGCGCCGCGCGAGAGCGGCGTCACCGGGCGCACGAGCCGCACGCGGCTGCGGGGCGGTACGTCGCCCTCGAGCTCGTCGCGGTCAAAGCGCAGCGCACGGATCGGCGTCTCGACGATGCCGATGCGCAGCGGCCGCGGCGAAGCGTTCTCGATCGTATACGAAAGCTCGGCTCGCGCGCGCAGCGCGAAGTGTTCTGGCGGCGTGCGGACGACCGAGATCAGTCTCGCCGGTGGCCCGATCGCTGCGTCGACGAGCGTCGCAATCGCAAGCGCCGCTCCCAGCGCGATCGCCAGCGGTAGGAAGAACGAGACGCCGGGCGTGCACGCGAGCAGCAGCGCGACGGCTGCCAGGATCCAGAGAAAGCGCGCCGTGACCCACACCGGGAGCCACGGGGCGAACCTACTCACGAGGTACGGGAAGCGCTGCGAGGACCTCGCTGACGACGTCGCGCGCCGAGATGCCCTCGATCTCGGCGTCGGGCGCGACGATCAACCGGTGCGGAATCACCAAGTCGGCGACGTCTTTGACGTCGTCGGGTGTGACGAAATCGCGTCCCGTCATGGCGGCCGCTGCCTGCGAAGCGGCGAGCAGTCCGATGCCGGCGCGCGGTGACGCACCGAGCGTTAGGCGCGGATTGGCGCGAGTCGCCGCGACGATGCGGTACGTGTAATCGCGCACGGCATCGGAGAGATGGACGCGCCGCACGGCCTGCTGCGCCTCGATCACTTCGGCGGCGTTGGTCACCGGCGCAATATCCGACGACTCGAGTGCGCGTGCGTCGAACCCGGCGGCAGCGCGTGCCAACAGCTCGAGCTCCTGTGCCTCCTGCGGATACGAGGACTCGACTTTGACGGTGAAGCGGTCGAGCTGGGCCTCGGGCAGCGGATACGTGCCTTCGTACTCTATCGGGTTCTGGGTCGCGCAGAGCAGAAACGGCTGCGGCAGCGGGTACGAGACGCCGTCGATCGTCACTCGGCCTTCCTCCATCGCTTCGAGGAGGGCCGACTGCGTCTTGGGCGGCGTGCGGTTAACTTCGTCGGCCAACACGATGTTGGCGACGATCGGGCCGGTGCGCGTCGTGAACTCCGCGGTCTGCGGATTGAAGATCGTCGTTCCGACGACGTCCGACGGCATCAGATCCGGCGTAAACGCGATTCGCCGGAACCGCAGCCCGAGCAGCAGCGCGAGCGCTCGCACCGCAAGGGTCTTGCCCGTGCCGGGCACGCCCTCGATCAGAACGTGGCCGCGCGCGAGCAGCGCGATCGTCAAGCCGGTCGTCATGCGTTCGGCACCGACCAAAACACGATCCATACCGGCCGCCAGGCGACCGGCGATCTCGCTAACGTTACTGTTCACACGTGCTCCTTTCGCCGCCGGTAAGCAAGAACTGCCTCGTGCAGCACGGCGGCGTCGGCCGGCCGGGTCCGCGAGCGGCGCATCAGCTCGGCCATCGCCGCAATGTACGAAGATGAGTCGCGCTCGCCGGCAGTCGCGGGCAGGTAGGGGGGCGCCGAACGCACGTTGGCGCCGATCAGCGCCAGGACGACGATCGCCACGACGATCCAGAAGGCCGCGCGAACGGGCTGCGGCAGCGCGCCCCACATCGTCAAGCCGTCGTCGTAGCCGTGAACGTACTCGTCGAAGGCGGCCTCGCCGTGGTTGGCGATCGTGTTGTAGGCGAAACGCAGGTTATCTGCTTCGCGCAGGTGACGGTTTCCAAAGAGCTCCGGGGCGGTAATCGCAACGACTTCGCCGCGCCCGAACCGGTAGGAGATCGCGACCATGCCGCGGCCGTTGGCAAGCAGCGGTACGCCGCGCGCCGAGCTGAAGGGAAAGACCGAGCTCATCGGCCCGAGCACGCGGCGTACGCCGGCGGTGTAGGCGTTGCGCGCGAGGGAGATCGCCGTCGCGGCCTTGGCTTGACGGCTCGTTCCCACGCCGGGCGTTATGTCGTTGCGCCCTGCAAAATCGGTGTCGATCGCCACAAATCGGCCGCCGCCTTCGACGAAACGCTTTACAGCCGAGGCATCGCGCCGATCGAGGGGCTTCGCCGCGGGGTCGTTCTCGTAGCCGGTAACGATCAGCGTCTTTACGGAAGGATCGAGGACCGCGATGACGCGCTCGAAGCGCCGCACGGGAACGCCCGCCGCGCGCAGCACTTCGTAGAGCGCGCGGTAGCCGTTCGGCCCGGTATCGAAGGTCGAGGAGACCGAGACGGGTCGATGCGGCGTCGTCGAGCTTGCATACGCCAACAGAATCAGTACCAGGGCCGCGCCGATCACGATTGCGATGTCGAGACGTGCTTTTATGTTCGCACCCCCCGTCGTAGCGCGCCGAATGCATCTCGCGCGCGCTCCCACTGCGCCGCCTCGACGCTTTGCTCGGCGTATGCTTTCTGAGTGAAAGCGGCGGCAACCGCATCGAAGGGTGCGACCAGCGTCGCGGAGCCGCCGCGCAGTTGCCGCCGCAG
>DATAQH010000129.1:0-3122 GCA_036264815.1 Candidatus Cybelea sp. | reverse complement strand
ACGACTGCCGGTCGACCTATCTCCTTCGCGAGTGGCTGCTGGCGCGCCGGCTGGAGGGCGCGGCCGCATTCGGCATCGACTTCCCGTTCTACGAGCATCGCTCGAGCGCGCCGAGCCTCCAGATGCAGGAGGAAGAGAGCCGGCGCAGCGATCTCGAGCGGCAGATCCTCGAGAAGGTGCTGTTGCCGAAGTCCGAAGAAGAGTACGAACTGATGAGCGACGAGCGTCGCGCTCGCTACCTCATCGGCGGTTTGCTCGCGTACCACACGCGCGAAGCAAAACCGCAGTGGTGGGCGTATTTCGACCGCTGCGAGAACATCGACGACCTCCTTGAGTTCGATCGCGAGCCGATTGCCGGACTACGGTTGTGCGAACACATCTCTCCTAAAGAGGTCAAGCGCAGTAAAGTCTATACCTACACGTTTCCCGAACAGCATCACAAGATGGGGCCGGGCAACGCGGAGAATCCTCGGACCCGCGGGAGCGTCGCGATCGTCTCGATCGACGACGAGCGCAACCTGCTCGAGCTGCGCACCGGCGCCCCGATCGAGGGCGCGCGCGCGATCAAGGAGCTGATTCCGCCACGCCCTCCCGCGGCCAAGCCACAACGCGACGCGATTGAACGCATCGCAAAATCTTTTTTGATGGGCGACCTTTCGCGACGCTATCCGGCCGCAAACTCTCTGCTCTTGCGCCGCCCTCCGCGGCTTGCGGGCGTTCCCCGCGGGCAAATTCAGCCGGCCGAGGTCGACGCGGCGAGCATCACCAAAATAGCGGACGCGCTCGACGGCAGCTATCTATTCGTTCAAGGACCGCCCGGCAGCGGAAAGAGTACGTACGGCTCGAGCGTAATCTGCGATCTTCTGGCTGCCGGTAAGCGCGTCGCCGTTACCAGCACGAGTCATACGGCGATTCACAATCTTCTGCACAAAGTCGAATCGAGCATGCAGGAGCGAGGCCTCGGCTTTCGCGGCCGCTACAAGCACTCTTCGTCCAACGAAGGCTCCGAGTTCCGTTCGAAGCTTCGCATCGCGATGATCGACTCGATCGACTCGAACGAAGCCTTCGTGGGCGAGGGCTACGACCTCGCCGGCGGTACGGCATGGCTGCTTGCACGCGAGGAGCTCGAAGGGCAGTTCGACTATCTGTTCATCGACGAAGCCGGACAAGTAGCGCTCGCCGATGCGCTTGCGCTCTCGCTATGCGCGCGCAACGTCGTCCTGCTGGGGGACCCCTCACAGCTCGCTCAAGTCAGCCAGGGGCGCCATTTACTGCACGTAGGCGACTCGGTACTCGAGCATCTGCTCGCTTCCGGCCGGACCGTCCCGAAGGACCGCGGAATATTCTTAGACGTCAGCTACCGGATGCAATCCGATATCTGTGCGTTCGTTTCCGATGCGATGTACGAAGGCCGCCTGCGCCCGTCGCCCTCTGCTACAGAACATCACGTGCCGATGGGAGACCGGCGCCTCGCCGGCCTCTATTTCGCACCCGTCGAACATTCCGGCAACAGTTCCAGCTCGCTCGAGGAGGCCGCGGAGGTCGTTGCGCGGATCTCGCGACTGGCGGCCTACGAGCGGGACATCATCGTCGTTACGCCATACAATGCGCAACGCCGTCTCATCGCGAGCAAGCTGGCAGAGGCCGGACACGATCACGTTCGGGTCGGCACCGTCGACAAGTTCCAGGGGCAGGAGGCCGCGGTGGTCTTCTATTCGATGGCAACCTCGAGCGGCGAAGAGATGCCGCGGGATATGGAGTTCCTTTTCGAGCGCAATCGATTCAATGTCGCGATCTCGCGGGCGCGCGCGGCGAGCATTTTAGTTTGCAGTCCGAGGCTGCTCGACGTCTCCTGCCGCACGCCTGCCGAGATGTCGCTGGTAAATCTGCTCTGCGCGTTCAAGGAGCGCGCCGCGGCAGCCGAGTGGTGAAGGGGCCGAAGGCGTACGAACGCCGTTTCGGCCAGAAAACGCGCCCACGATTCACCGCCGCGGTAGGCTTCGAAGCGCCGCCGGCAAGCGATCAAGACGTGTGCGCTGATGAGCGCGTCGCTCATTGCTCGATGCGCTTCGAATCGCTCTCCGGCAACGCGGTCGATGGCGAGGAAATGCCGTAACGTCTGGTTCTTGTGATTCGGCGCTTCCGGAAAGAGCGCCCGTGCGAGGCGCATCGTGCAAAGTCCGCGCGTCGCGACCGATGGGCCGACGAAGGAAAGGTCGAAGTTGGCGCAGTGCGCGGCCACCGTGCGGCCGCGACACCACCGCCGGACGGAGCGCAGGGCCCAGGTAACGCTCGGCGCGCGCGCGACCATCTCGTCGGAGATTCCGTGCACGCCGGTTGCAATCGGCGGGATCGGTATTCCAGGGTTCACGAGCGTGGCCCATCGACCGACGATTCGGCCGCCCTCAACGAGGGCGCAGGCAACCTCGACGATACGATCCTGCGCCGGGCGCAAGCCGGTCGTTTCGACGTCGATCACGCAGTAGCGTTCCGGAAGCATGCCCCACGATATTGCCGCTCCCTGCCATCAGTATGGCAGTGTGCGCGCGTCCTCTACGGGCCGCGCTGGCGGCACGGCGTCGAAGCTCGACGAGGCGTATCGTCGCACCTTTGGGGTATCTGTCCATCATGAACCGCAAGAACCTCTACACATCGGGAACGCCCCCGTTCGAACGCTGCGCGCGCATGCCGGTGCCCGCGGGCAGCGGGCCTGCGCCGCCGGAATGCGGGCCGCAGCGCGCGGCCAGTTCCGCGAGCCTCGCACTCGACTCCTTCACGCTTTCTTCATCCCCGCGCCCTACCATCGGCGATACGGTCGACGTGCCGCGCTGGGGTAAGGTGGCAGTGTCTGGGGGATACCGCTCGAAGGCCGCGGCACTCGATCGTTTTTTTTCCGGCAGAAGCGAGCGTCCGTGAAGCCGCCGCCGTCGTTCCGTTTGGCGATCCAAACGTGGAAGAACTACCAACGCCACAACGCGCAATGGCTGGCCGCCGCCCTCGCCTATTTTGCCGCCTTCGCGGTCGCACCGCTGATCATCGTCGTCGTTGCGATTACGGGCCTTTTCATCCACAATCACCAGAGCACGCTTAACGCGATCTACGACCGCATACCGGGGCCGGGC
>DATAQH010000127.1:0-2176 GCA_036264815.1 Candidatus Cybelea sp. | reverse complement strand
TCGCCCGGAGGAAGGTAACAGTCTTGAGGTTTGGGACCGTACTGCAGGCACGAGTGATACGGCGACGGCGATCGCAGATTGACGATCGTCGAGCCTGCGCTGGTCCACTTGTTTGAGGAGGGATTATAAATCTCAGAGTTTGTCGCGTTTAAGACGTCCGCGGTGAGAACGGTCCCGTTGGGAAGCAGCGTCCAGCCTTCCTCGGCGTTCCAGTCCGACTTGCCGTTTTTGGCGCTCAGCTTTGTCCATTTGCCCGTGGCGGGATTGTAGATTGCGTCCTGCTTCATCAGCTTGTCGCCGAGCAAGTAGGTGCCATTCGGGAGCAGGATCGACGGCGAATCGCCGATGAAGCCCCAGCCGTTGGGATGCCCGAGCTTCGTCCACGTGTTTTTCAGCGGATCGTAGATCGCACCGAGGTTGACGAGCTGGAGGTCGTAGTTGCCCGGGATGTTGTATTCGCCGCCGCTGATCAGCAGACGTCCGTCCGGCAAAACGGCCGAAGCATAGGCGTCGGGCGCGTATCCCGAGGGAAGCGACGCGACCTGCGTCCACGTTCCGTCGGCGTAGCTTCCCGAGGAGTCCGGCACGTACTTGTACCAGCTGCCCCAGTTGCTCTCGCCCTGGGCGAGGACCGAGCCGTCGGTCATCAGGAACGCCAGCTGCATATAGTCCGGCGGCTGATGGCTAATCGCCTGAAAGCGCGGGCTGAGATGAGCGGCCGGCCCGGCTAAGCCGCCGGCCGCGGGAAGAAGCGAGCGGTTACCCGAGCAGCCGGCCGACCCGGCTGCAAAGATTGCCGCGAACGCAAAAAAAACAAACTTGTTCCGGAAGAGAAGCACGTGGAGACCTCCAGTTGCATCGAGAGTAAGCCCGAGGGGGTTCGAAACTCCTCCGTCGTTTCCCGCCGGTCCGGGTGAGTTACGACGCGAGCGCGGCCTTCAGAACAATTTTCGTCGAATCGCGAGTCGACTGAATCTGCACGCTATCCATGCACGCGTGCATCAGCTCGATGCCGCGCCCGCGTACGTCCGATCGTGCGAACGGCTTCCAGTGACCGAAGTCTTCGACCGTCATGACCAGCTGCCGTCCGTCGTACTCGAGTCTGATGCGAATGAGGCCGGGAGGCGCATCGCGGTACCCATGCTCGATGGCGTTGGCGACCGCCTCGCCGAGCGCAATCAGGAGATCGAAGCGCCGTTCTCCGTCGACCCCGAGCGGCGCGATATCGCGCTCGACGATCGCGCGCGCGATCGGCGCGGCGATCGGAACGGCAGAAAAAAGGTAGGTCGACACCGGCGCGGTGCGCGACAGCGCTAAAACGGCGGCGTCGTCGCGATTCGGCGTGCCGCCGAAGACTCGCTCGAGCAGCGCCGCTGCAGGATCGACGACGAGCGAGCCCGCGTCGTTCCATTCGCTTACGAGATTGCGCGCGACGTCGAGCAGGCGTTGTTCTCCGGCCACCGGATCGCGTTCGTTCTCGATCAATCCGTCGGTATAAAAGATGGCGGAGGCGCCGGGCGCGAGCGTAAAGGTCCAGTCGCGGCTCTGCACCGCGGGCGCGCAGCCCAGCGGCAGACCGCCTCCCGGGAGACGCCGCGCGAAGCCGCGCGGCAACGCAAGCAGCGGCGGGGGATGGCCGGCGACCGCGTAGACCAGCGTGCTCGTCTGCGGATCGTAGATGCCGAAGATCGCGGTGACCATTCCGACGGAGTCGTGTAGAGCAATGATTTGGTTGACGTGTTCGAGCACGCTTGCGGGGCTCGACGCGGCAACCGCAGCGGCTCGGATCGCTTGCCGCACCTCACCCATGATGACGGCGGCTTCGAGACCGTGGCCGGCGACGTCGCCGAGCGAGATGCCGACGCGCTGATCCGCCATGCTAAACGCGTCGAACCAGTCGCCGCCGACCTCGGCCTCCGCGCTTGCCGGCCGGTAGGCGGCGTGAAACGCCGCGCCGTCGATCGTGGGCAAATGTTCGGGGAGCAAGGCCCGCTGCAGCCGATCGGCGACGCGGTGCTCCCGCATCATCAGCACTTGCCCGGCGAGAACGATGGCCAGCTGCGTCGCCAACAGACGGATCGCTTGACGCACGAGCTCGTCGAACTCTTGCCCGGCGGCGGCCTGACACGTTATTCGTCCCAGCACTCGGCGGCCGTCGTCGAGCGGCTCGACGATC
>DATAQH010000314.1:0-2574 GCA_036264815.1 Candidatus Cybelea sp. | reverse complement strand
GTGCTATCGGCTGCGGAGGTCGCGCTCTACACCGCCCCTTCGAAGTACATTCCGACCGACGGCATCGTCAAACGCACCGCCGATACCGCGACGGCCGGCGCGACGAACGATCTCGAGAGATTGCGCAAAATTTACGAATGGATCGTCGCGAACACGTCGCGCAATCCGAAGACGCGCGGCTGCGGGCTCGGTAATATTTCGTTCTTGCTCGAGAGCGGCGACTTCACCGGAAAATGCGCCGACATCAACGGTTTAGCCGTCGGCCTCGCGCGCGCGTCCGGCATTCCGGCGCGCGATCTGTACGGGGTTCGCGTAGCGCCGTCGGAACTCGGATATAAAGCGCTCGGCGCAAACGGGACGACGATTACCAAAGCGCAGCATTGCCGGGCCGAAGCCTTCGTGAGCGGCTACGGCTGGATACCGCTCGATCCCGCGGACGTACGCAAAGTCGTGCTCGAAGAGCCGCCGGGGAGCCTGAGCATGAGCAACCCAAAGGTCGTCGAAGCCCGGCGCCTGCTCTTCGGGTCGTGGGAGGGCAACTACATGGTCTACAACGATGGCCACGACATCGCGCTTCCCGGTTCAACCGGCGAGCCGGTTGCGTTCCTGATGTATCCGCAAGCCGAAGTCGACGGACAGCGTCTCGATAGCCTCGACGCGCCGACCTTCGTCTACGAAATCACGGTGTGATCTGCGACTGCTCGTAGTCTGTGCCGGCGCCGTCGGCGGGTACTTCGGCGGCCGTATGGCGCAAGCGGGGCGCGACATAACGTTTCTCGTGCGGCCGCAGCGCGCCGCGCAGTTACGCGAGCGGGGCCTCGAAATCGTCAGCCCCAACGGCAACGCGACGCTTCACCCGAAGGTCGTCACCCGCGACGAGCTCTCCGGTCCATACGACCTCGTGCTCTTGACGGTCAAAAACTACGCGCTGCAAGGGGCGCTCGAGGATATCGCGCCGGCGGTCGGCGCCGATACGCTGATCTTGCCGACGCTCAACGGCATGCAACACCTGGACGAACTCAAGGAGAAGTTCGGCGAATCGAACGTGCTGGGCGGCGTCTGTATCGTCGCGGCCACGCTCGATCCGCAGGGTCGAGTCGTGCAGCTGACCGGAGTGCAGAGGCTCGTTTATGGTGAGCTCGACGGTTCGCACTCGGCGCGGATCGAGCGAGTCGATCGTACGCTGCAAGGCGCCGGCTTCGACGCACGTGCCTCTTCCAACATCCTGCTCGAGATGTGGGAGAAGTTCGTATTTATCGCCGCGCTCGGCGGCATCACGTGCCTGCTGCGCGGAACGATCGGCGAGATTGCAGCGGCGCCGCGCGGCCGCGAGCTGGCGCTGACCATGCACGGCGAGTGCGTCGCGGTCGCGACGGCATGCGGTTTCGCCCCGCGGCCCGAGGTGATCGAAAGTACGCGTGCAACGCTGACGGAGGCGGCCTCGCCGCTCGCGTCGTCGATGTACCGCGACCTGCAGAAGGGCGCGCCCCTCGAGGCAGACGCGATATTGGGCGATATGTGCAAGCGTGGCGAGGCTGCTGGGCTGAAGCTCCCGCTGCTCTCTGCTGCGTATGCGCAACTCTCGATTTACGAAGCAAAGCGAACCGCCGCGTCACCCTAGCTCGCGCTGGCGCAGCCTCGGCCTGCGGAATCGCAAGGATCTGCGGCTCAGCGAACCACCGGAACTTCTAACGATACGGCACCCGGCGATACGGCAAGCTGCGGAACTGTTGCCGCGCCGGCTCGACGCGACGATATAGAACCCGCGAATTTCAAGGGTTCGAGCGGCAGTGATTCGCACTGCGACGGCGCGCAACAACGCCCGCGCGAGTCGTCCCAACCGTGGACTTGGAATGCCGGAGAGATGACCGTCAATGCTACCGTCCAGCGATTGGTTGAGAACCGATCGCATAGACAAAGCCGAACCTTCCCGCGCGAGGTGGAGAGGGAGGCGCCGGAGCCGGTGGCGTCGTTGGAGGAGGGCAAACCGGTTCGGGTGTCAGTCGCGGCGTTTCGATGGCCCAAGAGGGTAATCGCGTCGGCGCATTCCCGCTCGATCCAGGAACGAAGTTGACGATGCCTAGATTCGATTGCGTCTGCGAATTCCTCACGATGAGCCAGCCGCTGGAGTCTGGGGCAAACGCTAGCGTATTACCCCAGCCCGGTGCTGGAAGGCCCTCCATTACCTGAACCCGGTCGTCGGGCACTATCCTCACCATGCTGTATGAGATCCAGACTGAACCGTCGGGTGCCATCGAGAGCCTCAACGGTCGGATCGGATGGAGCGGGAACATCGGGCGCGGCTGTGCGAGGCGAAGAAAGCGTATTTTTCCATTTGGATAAAAGTGGACGACTTGGCTCTTGGTCGCCGCCCAAAGGGAACCGTCGCGGCCGACGGCTTGAATCGGGGAGATGGAGCCGTCGAGATTGACGCCCGGAACTGCCGAAACCCAATTGCGGACAAGGATCGCTCTTGCTGCCGGCCGCGCGCGGAGCACGTAGAGGCCCTTATAACTGGCTCCGTAGACGTTTCCGTCGGGTGAACCAATGACCTGAATGATACCTCGTACTGCA
>DATAQH010000009.1:0-4636 GCA_036264815.1 Candidatus Cybelea sp. | reverse complement strand
GTGCGCTCGAAGATAAAGGTGAAGGCGTCGAGCGGAAGCGTGGTTCCCAGCCAGACGAAACGGCAGCGCCCCTTCTGCAGAACCGGCTGGAAGGCGCCGGCGTAGGCCTGGCGTACGCGGCTGTTGCCCCCGTCGGCTCCGACCAGCAGATCGCTGCTCTCGCGCAGCTTCTCGACGTCGCCGATCTCGTGCTCGAAGTGCAGCTCCACGCCGAGCTCGGCTGCCCGGCGCTGCAGGATCGCGAGGAGAGCCTTCCGCGAAATTCCGCAGAAACCGTGACCGCCCGAGCGAATCGTGTGACCCTCAAAGTGGATCTCGATGTCGTCCCAGTGGGCGAAGGCCTGCGTGATCTCGCGCTGCGTCGGTTCGTCGGCCGCCCGCAAGTTCTCCAGCGTCGCGTCGGAAAAGACGACGCCCCAGCCGAAGGTATCGAGAGGGCGATTGCGCTCGTAGATCCGAACGGGCCACGCGGGAAAGCGCGCTTTGATCAGTATTCCGAGATATAAGCCGGCGGGTCCACCGCCGATACAGGTCACGCGCACCTGCTTACACTTTGGTGAGAGCCGCAGACGAATCCCGCCCCCTATGGTACGCTGGCCTCGACGCGATGAGGTCTACTGCGCTAGCCATCTCCCTATTCTCGCTCGGCGCGCTCCTGGCGTTCGGCGTCGGCGCGCGACCCGCGCTAGCCGCCGCGTCGGTGACGCTGGCGAGCGGCTTCAACGAGACGCGGACGACGATTCCTGTGACTGTCGAAGGCGTACGAGCCTCGTGCGTTCTCGACACCGGCAGCTCCGTGATGCTCGTCTCGCCGGCGCTCGCCCGCGAGGCCGGGCTGCAAAGCCAAGGCGGAACGTTCGAGGTCGCGCCGGACGGCCGCACCTATGCCGATCGTCAGACCATCGTCGGTCGCTTTACGGTCGCCGGCAACCTGATGCGCGACGTTCCGGCTCTGATCTCCTCGAACCTCAGCGGCTCGAGCGCGCTCTGCGGCTACGATTTTTTCGCGCGCTTCCCGACGCTGATCGATCGCTACCACCGCACCGTCACGCTCTTCCCGCCCGCGTCGAAGCTCGCGCACCTGCACTGTCTGCCGGTCGCGCTCGGGCCGCGCGTGCCGCTGGCGACCGTTGAAATCAACGGCACGTGGCTCGACAACGTCGTGCTCGATTCGGGGATGGCGGGCGGCGGTGCACTCTGGGACGGCGTGCGCTCGCGCTTGAGCCGCCCGCTGATTACCAGCGCCGATTACGTGACGAATCAGTCCGCGGTTCGCAACGGCTTTGCGTGCGGCGCTTCGGCGTGGATCCGGTACGCATCGGGTGCGCCCGAAACGTCGATGCCGATCTGCACCGAGCCCCGGCGCCCCGACGGCTACAACGGGATCATCGAAACGAATCTTTCGACCGTCCACGCAGTGGCCGTCGACTACCCGCGCAAACGCATCTGTTTCGACGTCGCGCAGTACTCGCCGGGCTGGACGGCAGCCCAGCCGCCGCAGGCGCAGGCGCAAGCGCCGCAAGCCCAGCAGCCGCAGAGCAACGGCGGCGCGTGGTCGCGCTTTAACTCGCTGCGACCGCCGCTCTAGAGTACCCTAGCGCTTCAAAGCGACGAGCAAACCGTCGCAGATCGGTATTAGTGCCGCGTCGACGCGATCGTCGCGACCGGCCCGCTCGCTCACGAGGCGCAGCGCCCGCGTATTGGGATCGTCGTTTGCGGGATCGGCGACGGCGCCGTCCCAGAGCACGTTATCGACGAGCACGAATCCTCCGGGGCGCACGAGCTCGAGTGCCAGCTCGTAGTATTCGTTGACCCGCTGTTTGTCCGCATCGATGAAGGCGATGTCGAACGGCTCGATACCCTGCGCGCGCACGCTTTCGAGCATCTCCAGCGCCGGGCCGATGCGCAGGTCGATGCGCTCGGCCACGCCCGCCGACTGCCAATAGCGCCGCGCGATGGCCGTCGTCTCCTCGTTGACGTCGAGGGCGAGAACGTAGCCGTCCGGAGGCAGCGCCAAAGCCATCGCGAGCGAGCTGTAACCGGTAAAAACGCCGATTTCGAGATATCGGCGCGCGCCGATCGCGCGGGCCAGCACCTGCATGAGGCGCCCCTGCTCGGGGCCGATCTGCATCCGGGAGTCGGAGAGCCTGGCGGTCTCCTCACGCAGCTCGTGCAGCACCGGATGCTCGGGCGCCATCGTCTTGACGATGTATTCGTGAATCGCCGGGTCTTGTATCGCGCTTTTGGTCGTCATCGCCGTATGATACCACCGGGTGGGAGCGCTCGGGCAAATCGAGCGTTCCCATCTTCATGCGGCAATCGCGCGGTGCGAGCTTACCTCGTGGGCGGAGGCGTCGGTGCCTCGTCCGGAGCGTTCTCCTGCTGCTGCGGCGCCGCGTCGGCTTGCGCCGTCTGGTCGTCCTGCTGAGTCTGAGGCTGATCGTTCTGCTGAGGCTGATCGTTCTGTTGAGCCTGATCGTTCTGTTGAGCCTGATCGTTCTGTTGGCTCTGATCGTCCTGCGAGGCTTCGTCCGACGGCGGCGCAACGTCGAACGCGGCGACGTTCGGGCCGGCGTTGGGCCGGGGTGCCGGCGCGGCTGCGACCGGCGACGAGTAACTCGGGACTCCTTGGTAGGCCGGAGCGGCCGCGATCGGGGTCGCGTAACTTGGGATTCCCTGATTCGCGGGTGCGGAGTAGTAGTAGGCCGGCTGTTCGGGAACTGGGGCCGCTGCTTCTTCTTCGTAGGGCGCCCGGTCGCGAGCGACCTCGTCCAGCGTTCCGTTCGAGCCGTAGACCGTCCTCACCGCGGCGGTCGTCCAGGGCGAATCGGGATAGGCCGAACGCATGACCGAGATGGTCGCGACGCCGGCGGCGCTCGAGGACTGGCCGCAGCGCCAATACTCGTGCATCAGATGGGACATGATCCGCGGCAGCCACGGATCGCGCGGATAACGATGCTGCCAGTCGAGAATCGCCAGCTCCAGGTGATTCAGCGAAGTCGAGGTATCGGGATTCAGCATGTCCCGAACGTCGCGTTTGTCGTAGTCGTCTAACCGGTTTCTAATTTCGAGCACGCTCTGGCTAGATGGACCGAAATATTCATCTGCCGGCGCGGCACTTGTCGGGGAATCGGCTCGCGCTATCTGGAGCGAAGCGGCAAGCAGAATGCTCAAAGTAACGAGCGCTTTGCGCATCATAAACTCCTCAAAGGCAAAGAACCGCAAGATTGCGGTATGCCGTAATTGTCGGAGTCTCAAAGGCGAGCGTCAACTTGCATAACTCCGCAAACGGAGTTACACAGGCAATTCTAATCCATCCGCAATGAGTTAGCGGACGCTTAGTTAGAAAGCCGTTAAAAGAAGATGAGTTAACGCAACGATCGCGTGTAGATCTCGTCGAGATCTTCCACGGTGTTCAGCGTCACTGCATCCTTCACGGCCGAGTTGTCCACGCCCGACGAGGCCCGCATCGAACCGGCCAGTTCGTCACTGTGGTTGTAGCCGCGGACCGCCGCGTTGTGCGCCTCGATCGTTGCCTTGTCGGTCTTGCCGTTGGCGACGACCCACTTTTCGAACTCCATGTAGCGCGGCTTGGCCGTGCGTACGAACTCGATCGTCTTGTCCCGGTCGAGGCCCAGTGCGGACAACGTCATCGCGTCGAAGCCGGCGCCGCATTCGTCGTAGCCTTCCGGCAAAGCGCCGCGGGCGGCCAGAGAGAGCTTCAGCCACAGACGCGGGAGATGGATCGCTCCCAGCGGACCGGCGGTCCCCGAGCTGACCGACGGAACGACGGTGCTTTGAGTATCAGACGCCATTGCGAGTCCTCCTAGACTTAAAAGTGAGTTCGGAAATGCCGGATTTATCGAGTTCTCCCAATCCGAGAGTCGTCATCCGTTGGTACTGTTCGAAGGTTGCCTCTGCAAGCGGCAGCTCCAGCCCGGCTTGGTGTGCCAGCGCGAGCGCGATGCCGCTATCCTTCGCGGCGTGGGCGGCCGAAAAGTAGACTTCATGGTCGCGATTTTGCATGTCGGCGCCGTCGGTCTCGAGCACGCGCGAGTTTGCGCCGGTCTGCGAAAAGACTTCGCGCAGCATATCGAGATCGAGGCCGAGCGCGTCACCGAGCCCGAGGCCTTCGGCAAGCCCCGCGGTGTTGACGTTCATCACCATGTTCACGAGCGCTTTGACCTGGGCCGCACGCCCCGCCTCGCCGACGTACCTCAACGACGCACTCATCTGTTCAAACATCGGCTTCAGCTTTTCGAAGACCTCGCGCCGGCCGCCGATCATCAAGTACAGCGTCCCGTTGCGCGCTTGCGGAATCGAGCTGGCCATGCAGGCCTCGAGTGCGCCGGCGCCCGCTGCCTGCGCGAGCTTTTCGACGTCGATATGCGCTTGCGGCGAAACCGTCGCGCAGTTGACGAAGACTTTCCCAGCCGCGTTTGTGAGCAGCGAGTCTTCCGGCGGCGTAAAGATCTCGTGCATCGCCGCGTCGTCGGTGACGACCGTGATGATGACGTCGGCAAGCGCCGTGACGCGCGGCAGCGACGCGGTGACTTCGCCGCCCGTCTCGGCAGCGGTTGCGTGCGCCGATTCGGCGTTGAGATCGTAGAGGGCAACGATGGGATAGCCGACGTCG
>DATAQH010000003.1:0-10821 GCA_036264815.1 Candidatus Cybelea sp. | reverse complement strand
TGCAACACGCTCGCCGCGGGATGTCGCGCCTTGGACCAGCGGAAGGGAAGAACGACTCTGCAAGTAAGGGCTCCCTGTGTGGTTCGCTGACAAGCCGACGTCTGGTGCCGGCTGAACCCGCGTCTCGCGGGGCGCGAATGAGATTCTCCAGGGGCGATACCTAGACGCAGGCGTCGCCCCCGAGCTCATTCGGTGATGCTCTGGATGAACTTCTTGGTGATAGAGTCGTCCATTTTGCGCTGCGCCATATCGACATTTCGCAGCGTGTCGACCTCGCGCATATTTTCGCTGCGCTCGTCCATCATCTGATCGAAAACCTCCGACTGCATCTGGAGCTGCTCCTGGTTTTGAATTTCGGAGGCGTACATGCCGAGTTGAAACGTTTCGTCTTGCGTGTTAAGCGCGTTCATCGCGCCGTTCTGCATGTTGCCGGCGGTGCCCCCGCCGAGCGCTCCGCCGATCGCGCTGCCGAGAAGCCCGGAACCGATACCTTCGAGTGCCGGAAGAAGAAATGCCATGTCGTCGTTCCTTCGCGAACCTTAGTTCGCGCCTTCGCCGAACGCGTAATCGGCGGGCTGCATTTGATAACCCTGACCTTGCGGCAGTCCGGGCAGCGTCGGCGGCGTCAATGGGAGACTCTGCGCCTGGCCCGAGAGCGAGCTGAGCGACGTAATGAGGTTGCCGATCTCGGCCATTGCGTCGTCTGCCGTCGACTCACCGAGATCGCCCCCAATCTTTCCGCCCGCGCCGCTCTTGCCGCGAATACCTCCGGAGTGGTGACCGTGCGTGCCGCCAATGCGACCACGCTCGCGGGACCCGCCCACGTGCTCGTGGTCGTGATTGCCGCTGATGCGGCCGCGGTCGTGATCGTGGCCGCCGCCGATGCGCCCGTGATCGGGGTGCGCGAAGGGTTTGGCGGAGATCGTGCCTTCGTGAATTGAAGAGATTGAACTCATGGTGCTTCTCCTTACGAGTCGGTCTCGTTGGTGTCGTCGGTAAAAAGCGAAACGTAGTCTGTCGGTTGGCGATGGAACGCGTGCGCCTGCGCGGTGGCACCGGACGCGAACGCCCCAAGGCCGGGCGCCGGCAGCGCAAGCGGCGGCGGGTAGCGCTGGGCTGCGGCGCCGAGCGCGCCGACCGAAGCGACCTCAGCCGGCGACTCGGCGATCGCGGTTGCCTGAACCGAGCCGGGGAGAGTGGCTGCGCCGCCGAGCTGCCGGTAGTGCCGCAGCACCGAATCGGCGTAGCCGAGATCTGAGCCATCGGCCCACCGCGTCTTCGTGCCGGTCGCAGTCGGCGAGCCGCTGTTGTAGGCGGAGAGCGCCTCGCGGACGTTCCCGCCGTAGCGCTTGAGGAGCCCGGCGAGCATCCCGGCCGCATAATTCGCGTTGCTGGCCGGGTCCATAGCCGCCGGGGTTGTCGCAAACGGGTGCCAGCGATCGTCGATCTGGAAGACCCCGCGCCCATGGCCGCCGTCGCCGACGATGTTGTGCCCGGAGTTGCTGCCCGGCCCTCCGGTCTCTTGTGCGGCAACGGCAGCAAGCAGGCCGGGGTCGAGGCCGTTTTGCCGGGCCGCCTGGGCGATCTGGGGAGCGTAGGCAACGCCGTTTTCCGCAAGCCGGGAAGCGATTGGATCGATGCTCATGACAACCCCTCCATCCCCCGCGCGATACGTTTGACAAGGCAGTAGCACGGGTTTTAGAATGGCTAGGTCGTAGCGGGCCCTGCCTGGTTGGGTGGGGCTTCGTGCTGCGACGGCAACTCTTCTATGGATCGTGCGCACAAAGTCGACATCAGCGGGCTGCTCACCGGGGGTCGCCAGCTCATGGCGATCGACGATGAGGTGCGGATCGAGCCGTTCGAGGGACTCGCGTTTCCGGAGCCGGTCCGAATCGCGCTGGAGCTGCGCCAGGCCGATGGTATGCTCGCCATCGAGGGAAGCGTCGACGCGCGGGTGCGCGGTGGCTGTGACGCCTGCCTCGAGGACGTGGACCTGCGGGTGCACATCGACGTCGACGAGCGCCTCGACCCGACGCACGGCCGCGAAGAAGATCCCTTCGGCGACAGCAACGTCTTGACGGGGCAGCGTCTCGACGTGGCCGATCTGGCCCAACAGATCGTGCTCAGCGCGCTGCCGCTGGGCCTGCGGTGCAAGGAAGATTGCCGGGGCCTCTGCGGGGTTTGCGGGGCGAATAGGAATATGGGCGAATGCTCGTGCGACGTCGAGCAATGACTTTATCGATCGGAGAATTATGGCGAATCTAAAATGGAAGACGCCGCGCAGCAAGACGCGCAGCCGCCGGGCGGCAAACTGGAAGCTCGGCCCGGTGACGACCGTCCTATGCCCGCAGTGTCACCAGCCGAAACGGCCGCATTTTGCGTGTGAGAACTGCGGCACGTACAAGGGCCGTCAGGCCATCAAGGTAACCGAAGAGTCCGCCGGTTAGCGCGGGTGGTTTCCAGAACCGGCCGGTCAGCATAGGTGTCCCCGTGCGGTGTAAAAATCGTCGGCGTCGGCCACTATGCGCCGGTCCGAGTCGTCTCCAATCACGATTTAGAGGCGTGGCTCGATACGTCGGACGAGTGGATCACCTCCCGGACCGGAATGAAGCGCCGTCATTGGACCCCGATGACGAAGGGACCAGCGACTTAGCCTCTGCCGCGGCGCAAGCCGCGCTCGTTCACGCCGATCTGCGTGCCGCCGATGTCGACTGCTTCATCGTCGCCACCGTTACACCCGACTACTACTTTCCGGCGACCGCGTGTCTGGTCGCCTCGCGCCTCGGGGTCAGCCAAAAAGCTGCTTTCGACATCTCGATCGCCTGTAGCGGCTTCATCTACGGACTAACCGTCGGATCGGGTCTAATTCGGTCCGGCGTCTACCGCCGAGTGATGGTCATCGGCGCCGAATCGCTCTCGAAGATTCTCGACAAGCAGGATCGCTCGACCGCGATTCTCTTCGGCGACGGCGCGGGCGCGGTGATCCTCGAGAGCGCGCAAGAGGATTCGTTTCTCGCCTCCGACCTGGGCGCCGACGGCAGCCGGCCGGAGCTGCTCTTCGCGCACGGCAGTGGTTTTAGCAAGCCGCTCGATCACGACGCCCTCGATGCGAAGGTCCATCTCATTCACATGGCGGGTCCCGAAACGTTCCGGCTTGCGGTCACCAAAATGGTGGAATCGACCGACGCCGTCTTGCTTAAAGCGAACCTCAGCAAATCGGACGTCTCGTTTTTGATTCCGCACCAGGCGAACAAACGCATCATCGACGCGACGGCGCGCTACTTGAATCTGCCCGACGATAAAGTTGTCGTGAACATCGCCGAGTACGGGAATACCTCGGCGGCCTCGATTCCCATGGCGCTCTCCGAGGCCGTTCGGGCCGGGCGAGTGAAGCCGGGCGACGTGGTCGTCTTCGTAGCCTTCGGCGGCGGCCTCTCGTGGGGTGCGGTCGCCTGGAAGTGGGCGGCCTAATGCGTTACGCCGCGGTCTTTCCCGGCCAAGGGTCGCAGGGCGTGGGCATGGGTTGCGACGCGGCGGCGAACTCGCCCGCGGCGCGCGCCCTGTTCGAACGTGCTGCCGAAGTGCTTGGCTACGATTTGCTGACGCTGCAGCGCGTCGGCCCGGAAGATCGCCTGCGCGAGACAGAGTACAGCCAGCCGGCAATCTTCGTGACCAATCTCGCGCTCTTCGAGGCCGTGCGCAGCGAAGTGCGGCCCATCGTCACGGCCGGCCACTCTTTCGGCGAAATTTGCAGCTTGGTGATCAGTCATTCGCTTGAGTTCGACGAAGCGCTGCGCATCGTCAACGAGCGCGCGCAAGCGATGCAGGCGGCCGCGGCGCGCAAGCGCGGCGGGATGGCCGCGGTGCTCGGACTGCCCGCCGAACGGATCCGTCAGGTGCTCGAGCGGCTTGCCGTTGAAGACGTCGGCCACGTCGCGATGGCCAACTTCAACTCGCCGACGCAGATCGTTATCAGCGGCGATGCTGCCGCCGTCGGGGCGGCGGCGCAGCCGATGCTCGACGCCGGCGCGAAGCGCGTCATCCCGCTCAACGTCTCGGGCGCGTGGCACAGCGTGCTGATGGAACCCGCGGTCGAGCGGCTCTCGGCGGCGGTGCAGCACAGCCGCTTTCGCCTGCCGGAATTCGACGTGATATCCAACGTCGACGGGCGCGTCTATCGCGACGTGCAGACGATCAAAGAGAACCTCGTTCGTTCGATCGTCGAGGAAGTGCGCTGGCACGATACCGCCGAGCGGATTTTAACCTACGAACTGGATCGCGTCGTGGAATTCGGCGCGAGCAACGTGCTCGGCGCGTTGATTCGGCGGATGCCCAATAGTCCGCAGGTCAGCGTCGTAAGCGACGGCTCCGGCGCCGATAAGCTTCGCGCCGAACTGCACCGCGCGACGGGTGCCACCGTTTGATCCTCACCGGGAAGACGGCGATCATTACCGGCGCGAGCCGCGGGATCGGACGCGCGATCGCCGTCGAGTTCGCGCGCGGCGGTGCCGACGTCGCACTCGTCGGGCGAGATATCGAAGCACTCAACGATAGCGCGGCCGCCTGCGCGAACGCGCGCGCCGGCGCGACGGCCGACGTCTATCTCGGAGACGTCACCGACCAAGCGGCGATGGAACGGATCGTCGGAGAGGTCGTCGGACGTTTCGGCCGCCTCGATTGCGCGATCGCCAATGCCGGGCAATCCATCGATTCGCTGCTCATGCGGCTCAAACGCGAAACGATCGATCATCTGCTCGACGTCAACCTGAAATCGGCATTCTATCTCTGCGCCGCCGCGTCGCGCCCGATGATGAAGCAGCGCGCCGGCTCGATCGTGCTGATGACGAGCATCGTCGGCATGACCGGGAACGCCGGCCAGGCGGCATACGCCGCCTCAAAGGCCGGGCTCATCGCTCTGTGCAAATCGCTGGCGAAGGAGTTGGGTTCGAGGAATATAAGAGTCAACGCCGTCGCGCCGGGCCTCATCGAGACCGCAATGACCGAGAAGATGCCCGGAGCCGCCAGGGAATTTTTGATAAAGCAAGCTGCTCTCGGCCGAGCCGGGAAGCCGGAGGATGTGAGTGGAGCGGTCGCGTTTCTCTGCTCGGATGCGGCCGGCTACATCACCGGACAAACGCTCGTAATCGACGGCGGGGTCCTGATGTGATCCCAATAACGACATACTTAATAAGGAGACGAGATGTCCACCACCTTCGATAAAGTGAAGAAGATCATCGTCGAACAGCTCGGCGTCGACGAGTCGGAAGTCACGCCCGAAGCGTCGATTACCGACGATCTCGGTGCCGATTCTCTCGACCAAGTCGAGCTGGTGATGGCGTTCGAGACCGAATTCAACATCGACATTCCCGACGAGGAAGCGGAGAAGATCAAAACCGTAGGCGATGCGGTCAAGCGCATCGACGAGACGTCGACGGGTCCCGCGGCCTCGTAACCCTCGTTGTTCGATCAGCTTAGCGACCGCCTCGGCGCGATATTCGAGCGTCTGAGCGGAAAAGGTAAAGTTTCCGAGAGCGAGGTCAACGACGCGCTGCGCGAGGTTCGGGTCGCGTTGCTCGAGGCCGACGTCTCGCTTGCGACCGCTAAGGGCTTCGTCGCCCGAATCAAGGAAAGAGCCGTCGGCGCAAACGTCCTCGAATCGCTAACGCCGGCGCAAACGATCCTGACGATCGTGCACGGCGAGCTCGTCGAGTTGCTCGGTCCGTCAAGCAATTCTCCCGCCGGGCGCCTGAACTTTGCCGACGCACCTCCGTCGATCATCATGATGGTCGGCCTCCAAGGCTCCGGTAAGACGACGCAGTCCGGCAAGCTCGCGCTGCGGCTCAAAGAGCAGGGCCGCCGCTCGATGCTGGTTGCTGCCGATATCTATCGCCCCGCGGCAATCGATCAGCTGCAGACGCTCGGCAAACAGATCGATCTTCCCGTTTACAGCGCGGGCACGGCCAAGCCCCCGCGCATCGTCCGCGACGCGATTGCCGAGGCCAAACGGCTCGCGATTTCGACGGTCATCATCGATACCGCGGGACGCCTGCAGATCGACGAAGCTCTGATGGACGAGCTCGCCGAGATCAAAAAGATCGCCGCGCCGCAAGAGATCCTGCTCGTCGCCGATGCGATGACCGGGCAAGAAGCCACCAACGTCGCCAAAGGTTTCCACGACCGTCTCGGCATCACCGGCGTCATCTTGACGAAGCTGGACGGCGACACGCGCGGCGGAGCCGCCCTCTCGATCCACAGCGTCACGGGAGCACCGATAAAGTTCGTCGGAACCGGTGAGAAGCTCGCCGCGCTCGAGCCCTTCTATCCCGATCGTTTGGCATCGCGGATTCTCGGCATGGGCGACGCGCTAACCCTCATCGAGAAGACGCAGAGCATCTATTCCGAGGAGCAGGCGCGCAAGCTGCACGAGAAGCTCGTCAAGCAGAGCTTCACCCTCGACGACTTCCTCGAACAGATGCGCCAGGTCCGTAAGCTGGGCTCGATGACCGATCTGCTCAAGATGGTTCCGGGCCTTTCGCGCGCGCTGCCCAAAAACTTTGAAATACCCGAACGCGAGGTGAGCAAGATCGAAGCGATCATCTGCTCGATGACGCGCAACGAACGCAACCGTCCGGAGCTGCTCAACGGATCGCGGCGTAAGCGGATCGCGCGCGGCTCGGGTACGCAAGTCTCCGACGTGAACCGGCTCGTCAAACAGTTCGAGCAAGCACGCCAAATGGCAAAACAACTCGGAGGAAAGAGGCGGCGCCCGTTCTTGCCGCTTCCCCCTAGCCCATAACGAAAGCAAAAAGAGAGAATGGTACGTATTCGTCTGCGCCGCATGGGCGCGAAAAAACAGCCCACCTACCGTTTCGTGGTCGCCGACGCGCGCGCGCCGCGCGACGGGCGTTTTATCGAGATTCTCGGACACTACAATCCGCGTACGGAGCCTCGCACCGTCGAAGTCGACGAAGCGAAAGTGCGCGAATGGCTCGCCAAGGGGGCTCAACCGTCTGAAACGGTTCGCCGCCTCTTCGCCGAAAAGGGGCTCGTGGAGCGCGGCCCGATTCCGGAGACCAAGCGTCAGCCCAAGAGCAAGGCGTCGTGAGCTCCTTCGACGACGAGTTCGGCCTCTTCAGCGAGTCGGTCGCCGATGAGGTCGAGCGTCAGCCTTCGCGCCGCGTAAGCTCTCAGCCGCAGCAGGCGCCGCCGACGGTTGGATCGCAGCCGATGTCGCGTCCCTCACGGCCGCATCCCCGGCGCGAACGCCGGCCGAGCCGTCCCTCCAATGATCCGTGGGCCGGCCACCGTCGCGCCAGCGAGCTGCTCCAGTTTCTCGCGCGCAAGCTGGTAACCAACCCCGAGGATGTCTCGGTCGAGCTCTTCGTCGACGAGCGCGCACAGCCGGTGATCGAGCTGATCGTGAACCCGGACGACTTGGGCAAAGTGATCGGCCGAAGCGGACGGGTCGCACACGCGTTGCGCACGATCGTTCGCGCGACTGCAGAAGGGCGCGTCGCGGTCGATATTCTCGACACGGAAGAGGCCGCCCAAAGTATCGAGGATGACCCTTCGACAAGCTCAGGATGACATGCCCTTCGACAATCCTTCGACAAGCTCAGGATGACACCGGACGGACAGCGTGACTTAGAAGTAGGGCGGATCGCTGGATTATTCGGCGTCCGCGGCGAGCTCAAATGCGACCCGACGAGCGCGGGTCGCATTGTCTTTTTGCCGGGCGCGCTGTTGCGTTGCCAACGCGGCGATTCGTCGAGCTCGATTCGGCTCAGCGCAGTCCGCCCGCATCAGAAGCGGCTGCTCGTGCGCATCGAGGGTGCCGACGACGCGACCGCCGCGCAGACGTACGTCGGCGCGGTGCTCTACGCTCCGCGCGAGAGCGCCGATCTCGCTGCGGGCGAGTATTTGGACGCCGATCTGATCGGCTGCAGTGTCGTGGGCGCCGACGGTGCGCCGCACGGTACCGTCCAACGCGTCGAGCACTATCCCGCCAGCGACTTGCTCGTCGTCGACGGGCACTTGGTGCCGATGGTCGCCGCGATCGTCTTGCAGGTCGACCTCGAAGCGAAGCGCATCGTCATCGATCCGCCGCAAGGCCTGTTCGGCTAACGTCCTTCGACAACCCTTCGACAAGCTCAGGGTGACACGAGCGCGGGGTTAGCTGTTGTTGGGGTGCGCGATCGCGTACGCGGCGACCGCGGCGTCGACCGCCGCTTTGTACGAGCCGCCCTTACCGACTTGATGATCGAGCGGGGCGCCGAAGCAGGTGTAGATCGTTAGGTCGAGCGTGTACTGCATCTTATTGTGCGCGCCGCGGCCGGCCTGCAGGGTTCCGGCGGCAACGGTATTGTCGCGGTTCGCTCCGCAGATCGTTTCGGTGGACTGCGCGGGTACGCTCGTTACCGTCGTCATCTTCACGTTATAAAAGTGATCGAGCGCGTAGAAGAGTTCGTTGGTCGCGCCGGCGAGATCGGTGGATGAGAACGAGCTGACCGCGATAACCGGAGCGACGATCACGCCGCGCGACGGTTTGGTCGTCGGCGCGGGCGAGGGCCCGCCGCGCGTCCCTTTGTGCTTGAAGACTGAGTCGACGATGCTGCCGATACCCGAGATCGGAACCTTGGCACCGTTGGTCGAGGTCGGTGCGGGCGTGCTCGAAGCTTGCGTCTCGACGTTCTGCGTCCCTCGGCCGGTAAACGCGAGGATCTGCGTGCGCGCGAGCAGCGACTGCGACGCGACGTCGGCGACGCTCTGGACCTGCGCCGTCTGCGAGAAGAGAATCACGCCGCTATCGACGCTTACGACTTGCTCGACGACGGCTGCCGTCTCGCCGACCGGCGTGACGTAGCCGCTAATATAGAAGTCCGCTTTTTGCGAGCGCGCGTAGTCGAGAAAGTCCGCGCGTTTGACGCCTTGCGGAATCGGCGGGACCTCGAGGCCGCCCGCGGAGGCCATCTCCTGGGCGGAGATCTGGGCGATCGCGATGCCGATCTTCGGATCGGCACCGGTCTGCACGTCGAAGGGATAGATCAAGATGACCGGCACCTGGCTCAACTTAGGAGCCGGGGGAGCGGCTGCCGCCGACGGCGCGGGCGAAGGGGAGGGCGAAGGCGCCGGTGCGGGGGACGGCTGCGGAGGCGCTGCCGCGACCAGCAGCACGAGCGACAAAAATAGCACAGTCCTCTTCATCATGAAGCCGCTAGTCTTCGCGGAGCACGCTCCGATACCCGGTCGATAGCGTGATGCTGTACTCGGCGCCGAAGAGAAAGATCGAGCCGATGCAATAGAACCACAGCAGCAGCACGAGCGGCGCGGAGAGCGCGCCGTAAATTCGCGTGAAGTCGACGTGCGTTACGTAGGCCGCGAACGCGTACTGCACCACCGGCCATGCGATCGCCACGATGGCGGCGCCGCGCGACGCGAAGGCCCACGATATCGGGCGATTCGGCAGCAGGCGGTAGAGCAGCACCGCGACGATGTAGACCAGCGCGATCGAGATGAGGTAGGCGAGGATATGCGTGATACGCTGCGGATCCCCGATACCCGCGATGCGAAACGTGACGGCGAGCACCACCGGCAGTGCGGTCGCGATCAAAAGCAGCACCGCGGTCGCCGGCAGCATCACGACCGAAAGCAGCAGATTGTGTACGAGCGGGCGCGACTTCGGAACGTTGAGCGCGCGGTCGAGTGCGTAGGCGAGCCCCATGAAAAGATTCTTGCCCGACCAGAGCAGGAAGAGAAACGCGATGACGCTCGAGATGCCGCGCCCGTAGATGTACGTTTGAAGGTTCTCGGAGACGTAGTCCTGGATGGTGGGCGCGAGCGTGCCGACCAGGATCAGCAAGCGTCGCTCGGGATTAGGAAAGACGAGCGTCGCCGCGCTGAGCGCCAGAACCATCAAAGGAAAGATCGCAAAGAGCGCGTTGAACGCGACGGATTGCGCGTGGAAGGCGCAGCCGTCACGCGAGAACCGAATCCCGGCCTCACGAAAGGCGGAGATGAGTCGCCGCATCGCAGGCGGTATATCGTTGCAACGTGCCGCTATTCCCACCGGAAGCTCCGGTAACGATCCTACTCAACGGCCATCCACTCCCGAGCTACGTCGCCGCGTACGTGACGGATGGACGCGTCCTCGCGCCGGCCGATCCGCTCTTGGCGCGGCTGGCCGACCGGATGTGGGTCGAGGACGAGACGCTGGTCGTCGAGCGGGGCGCGACGCGCATCCGCGTGCCGCTCGAGCGGCGCGTGACCGATCGGCTCGACGGCGCCTACGTCGCCGTCGGCCCAGTCCTGCGCGCCTTCGGCGCGAGCCTGAGCTTCGACCGCAAGGATCACCGGCTGCTCGTCCGCCTAGCGCCGCGGGAGAGCATCGTCACGCCGACGCCGTTCAATCCGGCGTTGCCGTCGGTCGCGCCTGCGGCGGTATTCACGCCGGAACCGCCGGTGACGCCTCGTCCGGTATGGACCGGCTCTCCGCTTCCGCGGCGCACGCCGCTTCCGTTTTCATCGCCGAATCCGGCACGATCACGATCTTCCCCGCGTCGCCGCGGTTAACGCGTTCGTAGGCTTCGCGCGCGTTCGAGAGCGCGATGCGCGCTGCAATCGCCGGCGGATCGATCGCGCCCGATTCGAAGAGCGGTCCGAACTTGCCGTAGAGCCGCGCAATCTCATGCAGATCGAACGAGGCGGTATCCAAGCCGTATAATCGCAGGCGGCGACGGTAGAGCGCGAATAGGTCGAGCGGAGTCTCGCGGCCGCCAAGCACCGAGTAGATCACCATCCGCCCATCCTTTGCCAAGGAGCCCG
>DATAQH010000287.1:0-2413 GCA_036264815.1 Candidatus Cybelea sp. | reverse complement strand
CTGACGGAGCTGCGGGAAGAACCCTTCCGCCACCCGCTGCAGGTCGAGCTTATCGGGGCGTTTTGACGACCGGCATACCCGACGCGCGAATGGAACGCACGTAGGTGATGCGTACCGGCACGTAAACGGCGGGCTTGCTGTCGTGTAGACGCGCTTCGATGGTCAGCGTCGCGCGCAGCGCGAGCAGCATCGCGCTCTCCAGGGAATAGTAGGCGGTTCCGTCCATACGCATCGTGCCGGTGATCGCACCGCCGTGCCCGGGCAGCCCTCCGTTCATCGGACCTTGCGCTTGAAAACGGACCGCGACCGTGGGGTGGCCCGCAATGGGACCGTTGGTTCCGGGGCGCAGGAAACCCCGTAAAACCGAGCCGCCGCCCAGCGGAGAGTTGGCGGCGAACGGCACGGAACCGCGCAGATCCCGCAGATCTCGAAGCGTTGCCGCGTCAAGCTGCACGGCAAACGGCTGATTGAGGATCGTCAAAAAGTCGGGGTCGTCGTCGACGCGATCCTCGAACGCGCCGTTCGGCATCATGTCGGCGACGAACTTCGCATTGCCGTCGGTACGTCCGTCGGGGCTATCGCGAACGTAGCGGGCGCGTGCCTCGAAGCGCATGGCTTCCCCATCCCGGCGCACCGACAACAGCTCGGTGCCGTCGTACGAAACCCGCGAGCCCGTCGACGCCGCTTGAACCTGATAGAGATCCTGCCCCTGCAAATCGTACTGAAAATCTGCAAAAGCGGATGGAGTCACCGGCAGGAGCGCGGTAACGAGGAGGAGGCCGAGTTTGATTGGGAACTCCGTTTCTGCCGAGAAGACTTGTTCCTATTACAGTATCACCCGCCGCAAGAGGAGGTCTTGCGGTTGCTCGCGGCCATTAGGTGCGGTTCTTCGCAACCCTCCGTCGCTGGCGCAGGAAGAAGCGGACGTCTGCCCTGCCCTCGCAGACGACGACGCTGTCGGCATCGGTATAGCTTCGCCCGTTAACGTCGATCGTGAAATCTCCCGACGCGAGACCTGCGAGCGTCCGGCCGACGCTGCGCGAGAATTTGTCGCGTGGTGCTCGTTTTCCGATCGCCTCCCGGACCGCGAAGCCCAGCAAGTCGCGAACGCGCAGCGGCGTGGCAAGCGCAAAGGCACCCGAGCCGCCGAGGGCGACGGCATGAAGATCGAGCGGCACCTTCACTCGGATCATGGGGCGCAATTTCTTCCGCATCGAGGAGCTGCCTGCTGTCGAGGATAAATCAATCGGCCGATGTCCTTCGGGAACGTGCCGGCCGACATGCTCGTCGGCGCAGTCGAGAAGCTTCTCGCAAAGATGGACGAGTCGGATCTCGCCGTGTTATATGCGCGCGAGCTTTCGTCGATGCCGCGAGATGCGTATCAGGCGTTGATCGAATCGGTCTTCAACGCGTTTCGAGAGCGGGGCGAGTCCTCGGAAGACGCCGCCGAGGGCGCCGGTACGACCCTCGAGAGCATCGCGCAACGCGAGGACGGCGCGGTCGATGCCCTTCTCGCGTACGCCCGCGCGAACCCCGACCTGCTCAAGGAGGCTACTGCGCTGTTCGTCGAGCAGAGACCCGAGCATATCAACGCTTTGCCCGCCTCGCTACGCGATGCGTTGGCGGAGCGGCTCGCAACAATATAGTGAGGGAACCACCCCGGCGTCGTCGCGCGGACGACGAGCCGCGTGGAGGTCTGCCGCTCTTCCCGCTGGTTATCGTCGTCGTTCTGGCCGGACTCTTATTGGGGGGCGTGCTCGCGCATTTCTTCGGCGGTTCGAAGCAAAAACCGCAGCGCGCATCGGGGACGGTCGCAGTCGCGCCGACGGCTCTTCCAACGCTGACCCCGCAGCCGGCGATCTCGCCGACGATTTCAGCGGGCGGTACGCCGAGCGCCGGCCCCACGCAAGCGCCGAGCGCCGCGCCAACGCAGACGCCGAGCGCCGCGCCCAGCGTGACGCCGAGCGCCGCTCCGACGAAACGCCCGACGCCCGCTCCGAGGAAGTCCGCGGCGCCCGCGACGAGCCCGGCGCCCACGTCAACGCCGCACACCCTGCCGGTACACCCGGTACGCACGGCAGCTCCCGAGCACGCCGCACCCATTGCGACGCCCATACGCCGAACGCCAACGCCGGTTCCCCCCGTCGCACAGGCACAGCCGGCCGCACCCGCGGCGACAACCGCGACGACCAATGAGGACCGCGCGACTTCGGTCGTGCGTTCGTATCTCGGCGCGCTTGCGCGCGGCGATCGCAGCGCGGCGGGATCGTATCTCGCACAAGGATCGCCGAGCGAAGCATTCATGAATCAGAACGCGTCCGTCGAATCGGTTCGTTCGGAGCCCTCGGGGGCGGCTTATAAAGTGATGGCCGACGTCAAAACGAGCAGCGGCGAATACTTCGAAACGTTTACG
>DATAQH010000266.1:0-5788 GCA_036264815.1 Candidatus Cybelea sp. | reverse complement strand
ATGTGCAGATGGCCCCAGGTATCGTCGTAGTCGAGCGTACCGCCGGTGCAGCCTGTTTTGTGCCACAAACAGTCCGAGCTCTTCACGTACAGATTAACCCCGCCGATCGCACTGATGAACTCTTTGGACGCGTCGATGCGCAGCACGACGTAGCGGTCGAAGCCCGGAATCCCGAGCCACTGCGCGATGACGCTCTTGGCCTCTTTGACGCCGCCGTCCGACTGCGCCTGATTGATCTTCGCCTGCGTGCCGTTGGGCATCGTCGCGATCATGTCGCGCGGAATCGAGAGCTGGTAGATGCGTTTGTTCGCGAAATCGAGATTGACCGCCCAGATGACGTCGCTGCGCGAATTGGTGGAGTACTCTTCATCCTTGGCCGTGTAGTCGTAGTCGAGGCCCTCGACGAGTACGAGCAGGTTATCTTTTCCGAAAACCTGTTCCGGCGGCGGAACGAAGATCTGGGTGAGTGCCGTGACCGGGTTGCGATGTTCGACGACCGAGTAACCCGTCACCGTCGAGATCAGGGCTAGCACGATCAACCCGGCGACGATTGCGATCTTGGCTTTAATAGTCAAACTGCGCAGCGCTCCGCGGATACCGCCCGGCCGTAGAAATCGAAGGATCCATGCTCTTCCAACATAACGTCAGAAAACGCGCCAACCTTAGCATTTCCTGTGAAATAGACGCCGCCATCGACTCCCGGCGCTTCACCTTGCGAGCGCCCGAACCATGCTCGCTTTCCATTAAGATACTCTTCGACCAGCACGCGCACCGTCGTCCCGCAGCGAGCGCTGCGCGTCTGCTCCGAGGCGACCCGCTGCGCCTCGCGCAAGCGGATCAAGCGCCGGCGACGCCGCGCGGCCCCGATCCGCCCCGAGAGTTCGGCGGCCGGCGTACCCTCCTCGGCGCTGTACTCGAAGAACCCGACGCGATCGAGCCGCGCGCGCGCGATCCAGCCCTCCAAATAGTCGACGTGCGTTTCGGTCTCGCCGGGGAAGCCGACGATGAACGTCGAGCGCATCGTGATGCCCGGAACGCGCGAGCGAAAGTCGTCGAGGATTTCGAGGTAGCGTTCGCCGTTGCCGGGCCGGCGCATCGCCCGCAGCATCTCCGGATGCGCGTGCTGCAGCGGCATATCCATGTACTTGCAAACCTTCGGCAGGTTCGCGATCGCGTCGATCAGCTCGCGATCGACGGTCGCCGGATAGAGATAGAGCAGGCGAATCCACTCGAGCGCGTCGATGTCGTGCAGCCGCTCGAGCAGGTGCGCGAGGCCGCCTCGACGTTCCCCGCGATCGCGTGCCCACATTGACGTGTCCTGCGCGATTAGGATCAGCTCTTTCGCTCCGCCGTCGACGAGCGCGCGAGCTTCGGCGAGAATCGATTCTTCGCTTCGGCTGCGAAACGCGCCGCGCAGCTGCGGGATGATGCAGAACGTGCACGGGTGATCGCAGCCTTCGGCGATCTTTAGATACGCCGTGGCGCGCGGGGTCGTGACCAGGCGCGGCAGAAAGTCGTGTTCCGGCTCGGCGATCAAATCGAGGCGCACCGGGCGGCGGCCCGCCTCGACGTCGTCGAGCAGCTCGACGATGCTGGAGTACGCTCCCGTGCCGACGACGCCGTCGATCTCGGGAACCAGACTCTGCAGCTGCGATCCGTAGCGCTGCGCGAGGCAGCCCGCGACGATCAGATGCTGGTCGCGCCGCTTCCGCGAGGCGTGCTCGAGGATCACCTCCGTGGATTCTTCTTTGGCCGGATCGATGAACGCGCAGGTGTTGATCACGACGGTCTCCGCGCGATCCGATTCGGGCTCCAGGCGCCAGCCCGCGCTCGCGAGTTTCGCGATCATCACCTCGGTGTCGACGAGGTTTTTCGCACAGCCCAAACTCACGAACGCGACGCTTCGCATCGAACCCTACGCCTACCGGTAGTTGACGAACTGCAGCGGTGCTTCGAAATCCATCGCGCGCAGCGACGTAATGACCTTCTGCAGATCGTCCTTGTTCTTGGCGGAGACGCGCACTTGTTCGTCTTGGTACTGTGCGTTCACTTTGAGCTTCAAGTCCTTGATGTGCGCGATCAGCGCTCTGCTTTGATCCTTCGATATGCCGCTGCGCGGCGTGAGGACTTGGCGGACCGTGCTTCCGGCGGCCGGTTCCACCTCGCCGAACTCGAACGCCTTGAGATCGATCCCGCGCCGCACGACTTTGGCGCCGAAGACGTCGACGACGTTGCGCATCTTGAGCTCGTCGTCGGAGATCAGCGTGATCTTCTTGCCGTCGTATTCGATGCTGGTCTTGCTGTTCTTGAAATCGAAGCGGTTCTCGATCTCCTTTCGCGTCTGATTGAGCGCGTTATCGAGTTCCTGCTGATCCACACGCGAGACCACGTCGAACGAAGACTCGCTCGCCAATCGTTACTCCTCTCAAAGGGTGAAAGCTTGCTCGACGACGTCCCCCGCTTTCCCGAGCGTTCCGCGGGCCTTACCGTCGATATAGATCTCTACACCGCCGGCATTCCCGATGCGCACGAGCGCCGTCTTTCCGTGGAACGTCTTCGACGTACCGGCCGGAAACGTTCCCTCCATGCTAACACTCCCGTCAACGGTAACCCGCAGCCACGAGGGGGCGGAGAGGACGACGGCCAGCGAGTTGGCGCCCCCCGGCCCTGGTGCCGGGGCGGCGGCCGGACGCGATACGACCGGGGCAGTAGAGGCGGCGAGGCTCGGCGTCGGGCTCGCGCTCGCCTCGACGCCGACCTGCGGGCGGTTCATGGTCAGTTCGTTGTAGACGACGAAAGCGACCAGCACGGCGGCGATCGTTCCCGCGAGCCAGAGCACGAGGCTGCTCCGCCAAGGCGCCGAGCCTCGCTCCGGTTCGGGCCGGGAGACGGCGGTGGCAGCGGCCGGCTCGGGCTGAGTGCGGTTGAAGGTGGCGACCGCCTCCTCCGGATCGAGCGCGAGAAAGCGGGCGTACGTGCGGAGAAAACCGCGAATATAGACCGGGGCGCCGATCGTCTTCCAGTTTTCTTCTTCGATGGCGGCCAAGTAGACCGAGCGAATGCGGACCTGCTCGGCGGCGTCGGAGATTAGGAGCCCGCGGGCTTCGCGCGCGGCGCGAAACCGCTCGCCCAGATTTTCAGGTCCAGCGTCGCTCATCGGTGACGTTTGAGTTGGCCCCACCTTAGTGTTATCCTGTCCGATTAGATGGTCAAGGAACGCGTGGTTGCAGCGATGAGCGGGGGCGTGGATTCAGCCGTTGCTGCCGGTTTGCTGCTCGAAAGCGGGTACGACGTCGTCGGCATTACGATGCGGATGTACGCACCGTCGCGTCCCGCCTACGCGAAAAGCTGCTGCGGCAGCAGCGATTTCGACGACGCGCGGCGCAGCGCCGCCATACTCGGCATTCCGCACTACGTGCTCGATTTCGAAGAAACATTTCGCCGCACCGTCATCGAGCGCTTCGTCGGCGACTATGCCGCAGGGCGAACGCCGAACCCCTGCGTCTCGTGCAACAACTTCGTCAAACTCGGAACGTTGGCGCAGTATGCCGACCGTTTCGGCGCGCGCTACGTTGCGACCGGCCACTACGCGCGCATCGAGCGGCGCCCGGACGGCGCGCATCTCTTCCGCAGTCCCAGCTCGAAGGATCAGGCGTACGCCCTCGCCCAGCTGGCGCCGGCGCAGCTCGAGCGCCTGCTTCTGCCGTTGGGTGATTTCGATAAAGCGGCGACTCGCGCGCATGCGCGCCGCTTCGACCTGCCCGTGCACGATAAAACCGAATCGCAGGATGTCTGTTTCGCCGAGGGCCGCAGCTACCGCGAGGTCGTGATGCGCCTGCGCCCGGACCTGCGGGCTGACGGCGCCGTCGTCGCGACCAGCGGCGAACGGCTGGGCAGCCACGCCGGCATCGCGAACTACACGATTGGGCAGCGCGCGCTCGTACCCGCGAGCAGCGATGGTCCCCGCTACGTCACGCGCATCGATCCAGCGACCAACACGATCGTCGTCGGCCGCGAAGACGAGCTGCGCTCCAGCGAGCTGCGCGCGGGCGAGGTCAACCTCATTCGGCCGGAGCGCTTCGACGGCGAAAACGAGGTGCCGGTGCGCGCGATGATCCGCTACCGCGCGACGCCGGCACGGGCGTGGGCTTCAATCGACCGTGAGGGTCTGCTGAAGCTGCGCTTCGAGGAGGCGCAGCGCGCCGTCTCGCCGGGTCAGCTGGTCGCGCTGCTCGATACCGAAGCCCGCGAAGTGTTCGGCGGCGCAACCATCCTGGCGTAAAGGCGCGGGGTTACGACGCCGTCGCGAGCGCGAGATCCTTACGGAGATTCCAATACGTGTCGCGGACGACCGGGCGAAAACCGGCGCCGATGATGACGTTCTCGATGTCGCGGCGCGTCGCTTCGTTGGTGCTGCCGGCATCGTGGACGACCTGCTCCTCTATGATCGTGCCGCCCATATCGTCGCAGCCGTAGAATAGCGCGAGCTGGCCCATCTTGAGGCCGGGCGTAAGCCACGACGCCTGCAGATGAGGGAAGTTGTCGAGGTAGAGGCGCGAGATCGCGAGCACGCGCAGATATTCGAGCCCGGTCGATTCTTTGCCGCGCAGCGGCGTCTTGAACGGAACGTAGTACCAGGGAATGAACGCCGTGAAGCCGCCGGTCTCGTCTTGAAGCTCGCGTAGAACGTGCAGATGCTCGATGCGTTCCGCGGGCGTTTCGATGGAGCCGAACATCATCGTGGCCGTCGTCGGCATACCGAGCAGCTGCGCTTCGCGCATGACGCCGAGCCACTCGTGCGGCTTGACCTTGCGCGCCGAGATGCGCTTGCGAACCCGCTCGACGAGAATCTCTGCGCCCGCGCCCGGCAGCGACTTCATGCCGGCATCTTTCAGCCGCGCGAGCACGTCCCGCGTCGAAATGCCCTCGACGTGCGCGAGCCCGACGATCTCCGAGACCGAAAGCGAGTGGATGTCGGCCTGAGGGTACTCTCGCCCGACGCGCTCGAAAAGCTCTTCGAACCAGGCGATGCCGAGTTCGGGGTTCACGCCGCCTTGAATCATGATCTGCGTCGCACCCTGGTCGACCGCGTACTTGACGCGTTCCAGGACCTTGTCGTGCGACATCGTGTAGCCTTCTTTGTGCTGCTCGGGCCGAAAGAAAGCGCAGAAGGTGCAGTGCACGTTGCAGACGTTTGTGTAGTTGATCGTCGTATCGACGACGTAGGTGACGATCTCGGGCGAATACATCGCCATACGCCGCGCGTGCGCGGCCGCACCGAGATCGTGCAGATCGGCTTGCGCGTAGAGGCGCACGCCTTCGTCGAACGAAAGGCGGCCGCCCGAGGCGGCGCGCTCGAGCAGACTAGCGAGACCCGGCACCGGCGACCTCTTCAAAACGTTCCGGTATCGACGCGATGGCGCCGATCTCGAGCAGCTCGCGGCAGTACGCCCGCAGGCCGTTCTGCGCCGCAACGTGCAGCATGAAGTTCAACTTGCTGTAATAGCGCTCGTAGAATCCGGCCGGCCGGGCAATCGCGTGCTGCGCGAGCGCCACGACGTCGGCGGGGTGCGCGCGCGACCACGTATACGAATCGGTGAGCGCGTGCATGCACTGGGCGATCGCCGCAGGGTCGCGCTCGAACGAGTCGCGTCGCGCCGCCCAAACGGCAAAGACCGTCTGCTGCCCGGTCCATTCGTGCCACAGGCGCCCGAGATCGTAGACCTGCTCTGCGGGAAAACGCTCGATCGCGTCGATCGCGTGATCGCCGATCAGCAGCGTGGGGTCG
>DATAQH010000238.1:0-16750 GCA_036264815.1 Candidatus Cybelea sp. | reverse complement strand
CGGGCCCGCTTTTCGCTAAGGACTCTTTGCTTTCGTACGCCTCGTACTTCTAGTACTTCGAGCGAGGATTGATCCCGATGCCGTCCGGCTTCTCGGCTGCCGAAAGACCTGAATCGAAGCTATACATGAACTTGAGCGCCTTGGTGCTGTAGGAATACACATCGACGAGACCGTCCGTACGGTCCACGGCGATATATTCGCTGTTGTCTTGGGTTAGCTTGCCGAAGAAGCTCTCGCCCTTGAGGGGGAACGGGCCGCCGATGACCTTGCACTTCGGATTGCAGCCGCTATAGACGGTGGTCGTCATGGCCATGTCGTCGATGACGACGAGGTTGCCGCTGTTGTCCAGCTCGATGCCGCCGTAGTACGTGCTCTTGAAACCGGTCGCTACGGCACCGCTGCCCTTGCAGCCTTTCCAATAGATCAGCGCCGCTCCGCCGCTGGCGCTGGTTTTCGCGTCGTTCCAGCAGTCGCCGCCCGGCGACATCGCCACACCGCCCGCGTGATAAATCTTGGGGTTGGTGAGGTTCGTGGTGCAGCCGGCCGCCAGCGTGCAAAGCGCGACGCTTCCAGGCGCGGAGCCGGTATCCGCCAACTGCGACACGGCAATCGTGCTGGTTGCCGCATCGGGGCTCGTGGCGTCCGCCGCTTGACCGATCGTATCGGCGATCAATCCGATCTGCTTGCCGGTGCACATCGTCGGCCCTTTGTAGATGATGACGTATTGACTGCCGCCATCGGGATCGATCAGATTGCCTTTGCCGTCGACGGCCACGTCGTTGACGTCGAGGACGCCTTGAACCGTGCAAATGGGCTTTTTGTTGCCCTTATCGTTGATGGGATAGCCCAGTATGTCGGTACCGTAGAACTGGGAAACGTAGATCCCGGTCTTCGGCAGCTTCTTCTTTTTTGCGGGACTGACTCCGTCGGGAACGAGCGAGTGCAGGACCTGTACGGTACGCGGCGGAGCCACATCGCCGTACACGCTTTCGGGGCGCATCTGCAGATCGGCACCCGCGACCGGCATCGAATTATTCGATCCCGCGAGATTGCCGCTGCATCCTGCGAGGAACGCGACCGCCACGCTCGCGCATAGCGTCGAATTAAACACACGCATGGGGTTATCTCTCCTTGCCAGTAGATGGGAAATCGGACTCTCGACGTTGCGTGCGCGGGCCTGCGAACCCTTTAGCGCGCGTATTTTAAGGGAAGGCTTCGTTATCGTCGGCGACAAGCAGATCAAGCCGGGACGCTTCCGGCGCAAGCTGTCGCGCGACTGGATAACGGGCCAAAAATGCTGCGTCGCCGAGGCGTTCGCCGACGGTCGGACGTTCGAGCGCAGCGTTGATCGCCGCGTACTTCGATGGGTCGCTATGCCGGGCGATCCAATCGGCAACGTCGCTATCCGAATCGGCTCGAGCGATCGCCTCGCGCAGTGCCCCCTCGGGAAAACCGAGCGCTTCGATCAGGCGCGAGCTAAAGCCGGTGATTTGGTAATCGCCCAGACTGCCCCCCGGGAGCGTCGCGCGAAGCTTGTCGACGGTGCGCGCCGCCATCAAAAGGCTCAGGCCGGGCAAGAGTTCACGCGGGCTGCGTGGCGGTTGCTTCGTAAGGTCGAGTGCGTTCATAAAGCCGTGTCTTCAACCAGCCGGGCCCGCGGAGCCTTGCGGGCGACGAGGCGCCGACTCGGCGAAGTCGAAACTTCCGGCCGTCGAAAGAGTTTGTTAACCATAACCACTTAAATGGAGGAATCCTTGCCAACCGTTGTCGATCGGGGTCTCGAGGGTGTCGTCGTCGGGTCCACCGAGCTTAGTAACGTCGAAGGCGCGATCGGACGCTTAACCTATCGCGGCTACGACATCGACGATCTCGCTCCGAACGCCACGTTCGAAGAGATCGTTCACCTTCTGCTCTACGGCCATCTGCCGAACCGCCACCATCTCGAAGAGCTTCGTCGCGAGCTCGCCGCGCGCCGCGCGCTGCCGGAACCGCTCGTCACCGCAATGCAGAACTTTCCCAAAACCGCGTGGCCGATGGAAGTGCTGCGCACCGTTACCAGCGGACTCGGTCTCTTCTCACCGGTCAATGCGAACGGAGAGCATCTCTCCGACGTTCACACGGCGATCGACCTCATCGCCAAGATGCCGACGATCGTCGCCGGCTGGGACCGCATTCGCCGCGGGCTCGATCCGATCGGCCCGCGTCCCGACCTCTCGCAAGCCGGAAACTTTCTCTACATGCGAACGGGCAAGGTACCGCACGCGCTCGAGGAGGATGCGATCGATACCTATCTGGTACTCCTCGCCGACCATTCCTTTAACGCGTCGACCTTTGCGGCCAGAGTGGCCGCGTCGACCCGCGCCGACATGTACGCGTCGGTGACCGCCGCGCTCGCGACGCTTCAGGGCGATCTGCACGGCGGCGCGGCGACCGCGGCATTTCGCACGCTCTCCGAGGTGAAGACTCCCGAGAACGCCGAGCCGTACGTTCGTGGAATCCTCGACCGCGGTCAACGGATCATGGGCATGGGACACCGCGAATACAAAGTGCGCGATCCGCGCGCCAAACATCTGGAGGCGATCGCCAAGGAACTCTCCCGCCACATCGGCGGCGAAGAGCGCCGGTATGAAACCGCGCACGAAATCGAAGAAGCGAGCCGGAAAGTCCTTCAAGAAAAGAAGCCCGGCAATACGATCTACGCGAACGTCGACTTTTACACCGCTCCGGTGCTCGCCGATCTCGGCATCCCGGGTGACGAGTTCACCTGTCTCTTTGCCTGCGGGCGCATCGCGGGCTGGACGGGGCACATCCTCGAGCAGTTGGCCGACAATCGTTTGATCCGTCCGCAGGCGACCTACGACGGTCCCGCGACCGGCCCGTACGTGCCGATCGAAAACCGCACGAACGGCACGACCGGCTAGGGCGCGCGCGGGGATGCTCGTCGTGCCTGCAATCGACTTACGCGGGGGTAAGTGCGTTCGCATGCGCCAGGGCGACCCGACGACCGAGACGGTCTACGACGGCGATCCCGCAGAGCGCGCGCGTGCCTTCGTGGCGCAAGGTGCGCGACGGCTGCACGTCATCGACCTCGACGGCGCGTTCGGTTCCGGCGAGAATCTCGCCGCGGTGGAGCGCATCTGCAAAGCCGTCGAGGTCCCCGTCCAAACCGGCGGCGGCCTGCGCGCCGTCAAACACGCGGAGAACGCGTTTGCGGCGGGCGCTCGCGAAATCATCCTGGGCACGCTCTTAGTCGAAGACGAGCGGCTGTCGCGACACATCGTCAGCCGCTTTCCCGGCCGCGTCATTGCCGGCATCGACGTTCGCGGGTCGCAGGTCGCGACACACGGCTGGCAAGAACGCACGCCGGTCGACCGCGACGCGCTGGTGCGCCGTGTCGCCCAGTGGGGCATTTCGCGAATCATCTTTACTGAGATTCGGCGCGACGGAATGGGCGAAGGCTACGATATCGAGGCGCTGCGCGCCGTTGCGAACGCCGCATCGGTCAAAGTGACGGCGAGCGGCGGCGCGCGAAACATCGACGATCTGCGAACTTTAAAAGAATCGGCTCCGCCGGCGATCGATTCGTGCATCGTCGGCAGCGCGCTCTACGCGCAGACGCTCGATCTGCAATCGGCGATCGCCGCCGTCGCCTAAGCGATTCGCTCGTCGACGTAGACGCGCGGGAGTTCGCTCGGAAGCCGCGTTACGATCTCGTAGTTGATCGTCTCTGCCCATCGCGCCCAATCGTCCGCGCTCACGCTTGCGTCGCCGTCGCGCCCGATAAGCGTGACGGTCGATCCGACGTGCGCCCGCGGCGCGTCGGTGAGATCGATCTGCGTCATGTTCATGGCGACGCGCCCGGCGATCGGGCAGAGCGCGCCGTCGACGACGAACGCGCCGCGGTTCGAGAGCGCGCGAGGGATCCCGTCGGCGTAACCGGCGGGAAGAACGCCGATCCGCATCTCGCGGGGCGCGTGAAAGGTGCCCCCGTAGCCGACCGAGGCCCCCGCGGCGACCGTTCGAATCAGCACGAGCTCGCTGGAATAGGTCAGCGCCGGGCGAAGATCCGGCGGCTGCGCCTCCAGCGCCTCGGCGATCTGGGGCGACGGCATCAAGCCGTAGAGCGCGATCCCAAAACGCACCATGTCCAGCCGTGTCCAGGGCCAGAGCATCCCGGCCGCTGAGGCGGCGATGTGACGGATCGGCGTTAGGCGGCGCGCTTCGAGCAGCGGCTTGGTGTCAGCGAGCGCTTGCCCAAAGGCTTCGAGCTGTCGCGCCGTGTAGGGCGAATCGATCTCCTCGGCGGCCGCGAGATGCGAGAAGAGCCCGGCGAGCTCAACGTCGGGTATTCCGTCGAGCCCCTCGATCGCATCGCGCACCTCTCCGGCATCGACTCCCAAACGGTTGAGATCGGTATTGACTTTCAAATGGACGGCGGCACGTCGATGCTGTTTTTTGGCTGCCTCGGCCAGCCGGGTCGCAAAGCCCCGGGTGTCCCAAAGCGCCGCCTCGAGACCGGCGGCGACCGCCTCACCGAGCGAATCTTTGGGCATCGGCCCCATCACCAGAATCGGCGCTGCAATCCCGCCCGCTCGCAAGGCGAGCCCTTCCGCTGCGGTGTAGACGCATAGCCGAGCGGCCGAGCTTTCGACCGCGGCCGCCACGGACAGAAGGCCGTGACCGTAGGCGTTTCCCTTGACCACGAAGGCGGCTCCGGCGGGCGCGACCAGCCGGCCGAGGAGCTCTGCGTTATGGCGGATAGCGCCGAGCGAGACCGCAATTCTACCGATCATGCCAGCCGCTGCTCTTCGCCCACTTTGACGCTTGCACTCCTTCCGAGACTCTGCTAACATAGCACGGCTAGCGCTCTTGCGCTGAGAGTGCTAACTTGTGTTGCGAAGTAACCCAACCTGTGGAGGTCTACGTGAATCTCAAGCCCCTGTTCGACAACGTCGTTGTCGAGCACATCGAGCAGGACGACAAGACGACCGGCGGCGTCTTTCTACCCGACACCGCTAAGGAGAAGCCCCAGGAGGGCATCATCCGCGCGATCGGCGCCGGCCGAGAGACCGATAAAGGCACGAAGCTCGACATGCATGTCAAGGTCGGCGATCGTGTGCTCTACCGCAAATATTCCGGTAGCGAAGTTAAGATCGATGGTACCGAGTACCTCATCATCCCCGAAAAAGACATTCTCGCCATCGTCGACAAAGTGCCGGCCGGCGTCTAAGGAGTTCAACGTTTTAAATGGCTGCAAAGCAACTCGTATTTGATGAAAGCGCGCGACGCGCGCTCGAGCGCGGCGCGAACATCCTCGCCGATGCCGTGAAGGTGACGCTCGGCCCTAAGGGTCGCAACGTCGTGCTCGACAAGAAGTTCGGTTCGCCGACGATTACCAACGACGGCGTGACGATCGCCAAAGAGATCGAGCTGCCCGACGTGTTCGAGAACATGGGGGCCCAGCTCGTCAAGGAAGTCGCCTCGAAGACCAACGACGTCGCCGGCGACGGCACGACCACCGCGACCGTGCTCGCGCAGGCGATCATCCGCGAAGGTCTGCGCAACGTAACGGCCGGCAGCAATCCGCTGCTTATCAAGCACGGCATCGAAAAAGGCGTCCAGATTGCCGTCAAAGAGATGGAGTCGTTCAAGAAGGACGTCGACTCCAAAGAAAAGATCGCTCAGGTCGCGTCGATCTCGGCCAACGACCCGGAGATCGGTGAGTTCATCGCCGATGCGATGGAGAAGGTCGGAAAAGACGGCGTGATCACCGTCGAGGAGTCGCGGACGATCAAGACCGAGGTCGAGACCAAAGACGGCATGCAGTTCGATAAGGGCTACGTCTCGCCGTACATGGTCACCGACTCGGAGCGCATGGAAGCCTCGCTCGACGACCCGTACATTCTGGTTACCGAGCGCAAGATCTCGGCGATCGCCGACATCCTGCCGCTGCTCGAGAAGGTCGTTCAGGTCCAGAAGCCGCTGCTGATCATCGCCGAAGACGTCGAGGGTGAAGCCCTTGCGACGCTCGTCGTGAACAAGCTGCGCGGTACCTTCACGTCCGTCGCCGTCAAGGCGCCGGGCTTCGGCGACCGCCGCAAAGAGATGCTCAAGGACATCGCCACCCTGACCGGCGCGACGGTCATCTCCGAAGAGCTCGGACTCAAGCTCGATAAGGTTACTCCCGAACAGCTCGGCCGCGCCAAGCGCGTTAAGGTAACGAAGGAAGAGACGACGATCGTCGACGGCGCGGGCAAACAGGACGCGATCAAGGGCCGCATCGAGATGATCAAAAAGCAGATCGAAGAGACCGATTCGGACTTCGATCGCGAGAAGCTCCAGGAGCGCCTCGCGAAGCTCTCCGGCGGCGTCGCCGTCATTCAAGTCGGCGCCGCAACCGAGACGGAACTCAAAGAGAAGAAGCATCGCATCGAGGATGCGCTCTCGGCGACCCGTGCGGCCGTCCAAGAAGGCATGATCCCCGGCGGCGGCGCCTCGCTGCTGCACGCGATCAAGGCGATCGACAAGTACGAGCCTCCTAAGGCGAACGGCCATAGCGCTACGTGGGTCGACGAGAAGATCGGCATCAACATCGTGCGCAAGGCGCTCGAAGAGCCGGCCCGTCAAATCGCCGACAACGCCGGCTTCGAGGGTTCGGTCCAGGTCAACGCGGTTCGCACGAAGAGCGCGCCGTTCGGGTTCGACGCCATGAGCGGCGAAGTCGTCGATATGTTCACGGCAGGCATCGTCGAGCCGCTGAAAGTCACCCGCGCGGCGCTGCAGAACGCGGCGTCGATCGGGGCGATGATTCTCACGACCGAGACGCTCGTTGCCGACAAGCCCGAGCCGAAGAAAGAGGCCGTCGGAGCACCCGGCGGCGGCATGGGCGGCTACGACATGATGTAATCCTGCGATTGCGCCGCTAGCGCGGTGCTCTCTTTAGGATGACACGAAGGAAAAAGGCCCGGCGGATCGCCGGGCCTTTCGTTTTTAGCCGGCCGAGGTTTCCCAGAGTTTGGGACAGAGAAGCGTGTCGGTAGCCTCACCGGCGAGTCCATCGACCATGTCTTCGGTCACGTTGAACTGGATGCTCGACGGCCAGCCCGTCCACGGCACCGGAAACGGAACCGGGAGCCGGACGTAGTGATACTGGTGCGTCGGCGTCTTTAGCCGCATCGCGAGCTGCTGCGACGAGGGCGCGCTTTGCGGGTTGGGATAGAGCCACACGTAGTAGGCATCCTGGTCGTTTTCGATCCGGATGTCTTCAGAGAGCGGCTGCGCGATCGGCTTCTTGCAGCCGACCGCGGCCTTATCGAAAAGTACGAACGTGGGCTGCACGTAGAGAAAGGATTGCGGAGCCGTGCCCGAGAGGATAAGCGGCGTCCGCGGCGGCGGCGCGGGAGCGTCGTAGAGGGGTTCGGTGATCGCGCGATCGTGACCTGAGATGAAGAACAGATAGTCGCTGCCGGAACAGCGATACTTCTCCGTAGCCAGATCGATCCGGTACATGCCGAAAGAGCTGTCGAATTCGACGATGCTCTCCGCTTCATCGCCGCGCTCGAAATGGTAGACGCGATCGACCATCCGTCGTCCGGCGCGGTCGGTCAGACGAAGGTGCAGCGCGATCGTAGCGCCGGCGGGCGCTCGAGCGATCGAGCTGCAGAGGCCGACGTGAAGAATGACGTGCGAGAGTGCGAGCATTGGTTCCCTTAGCGCAAGTGCGGACGGCGTCTGGCCCCTTCGGCCCCCGGGGCCCGACTCCATCCATCTTCTCCAGCTGCCTGCGCGCTTGGAGAAGGCCGCACCGTCACGACGGATAACTCCATCTCTATGCCTGCTCGCGCCGTAAACGACTTTACAATTCGGGTGGCGACGGTCAACGGCTCGGGAAGCCAGTCCTCCAATCTCGTGTTGACCAACGCGATCGCGCGCCTCGGAGTCCCGGTGGCCCCCAAGAACGTCTTCCCCTCAAATATCGAGGGCTTGCCAACCTGGTTCGACGTACGCATCAGCGCGCTCGGTTACCAGTGCCGCGCGCGCCACTTCGACGTATTGGTGGCCCTCAACTCTGCGACGTGGCAGCAGGACGTCGCCGGCGTGAAGTCCGGCGGTGCCGTCGTTCACGAAGAAGTGTTTCCGTGCAAGGGCGACACGCTGCGAGAGGACCTCAGCTACTACGCCGTGCCGTTTACGGCACTCGCGAAGGAGCATTTCGCGGATAAGGGCGACCTGCGCAAGTACTTGATGAACATGATCTATGTCGGCGTGCTGGCGCAGCTGCTCGAGATTCCGCTGCCGACGATCGAAGAAGCGCTACGCACGCAGTTTCGCGCGAAGGCCGCGGCGGTCGAGCTCAACATGTCGGCCGTGCGCGTCGGCGTCGAGTACGCGCAGCAGAATTTGGAAAAGCACGATCCCTGGCGCGTCGTGCCCATGAGCGGCAAAATCGACGGCCTGCTGTTCATGGAGGGGAACCGCGCCGCGGCTCTCGGCTGCGTGATGGGCGGCTGCACGGTTGCCGCTTGGTATCCGATCACGCCGTCGTCGTCTCTCTGCGAGTACTTCATCCAGTACTGCGACCGCTACCGCGTCGATCCCGAGACCGGCAATCGCAGCGTCGCCGTCGTGCAGGCAGAGGACGAGCTTGCCGCCGCCGGCATTGTCTTCGGCGCAGGTTGGGCCGGGGCACGCGCGATGACGTCGACCTCGGGTCCCGGGATATCGCTGATGGCCGAGTACGCGGGTTACGGATATTTTGCCGAGGTGCCTGGCGTGATCTTCGACGTGCAGCGTGCCGGGCCGTCGACGGGCCTGCCGACGCGGACGATGCAGGGCGACGTTGCGTTCGCGTATACGCTCTCGCACGGCGACACCAAACACATCGTGCTGTTGCCGGCAACCGTCGCCGAAGCGTACGAGTTCGCGATGGCGGCTTTCGATCTGGCGGAACGCTTCCAGACTCCCGTCTTCGTGCTCAGCGACCTCGATCTCGGAATGAACCCCTGGCTTACGCCGCCGCTGCAGTATCCGGAGAGTTCGTTCGATCGGGGGAAGGTGCTCGGCGCCGACGATTTGTCGTCGATGAAGTCTTGGGGCCGGTACCGGGACGTCGACAAGGACGGCATCGGGTATCGCACGCTTCCGGGGACGAACCATCCTGCGGCTGGGTTCTTCACTCGTGGAACCGGCCACGACGAAGAGGCCCGTTATTCCGAGCTGCCCGACGTGTGGGAGCGCAATCTCGACCGCCTCAACCGCAAAACAGAGACTGCGCGAACGGCGGTGCCGCCCCCGGTCGTCTCGGAGAAAAAAAGCACGAAGGTCGCGATCCTCGCGTATGGCACGACTCACCACGCCGTCGTCGAAGCGCGCGACTTCCTGCGGGATGCCGGCGTCGAAGTCAACTACCTGCGGGTGCGCGCGCTCCCGCTTCCTGCGGAGGTCGCCGCCTTCATCAAGCGTCACGACCGCGTTTACGTCGTCGAGCAGAACCGGGACGGGCAGCTCTACGGAATCTTGCGCACCGAGCTTCCCACCTACCTTATCGGGCGACTGCAATCGATACGCCACTACAACGGCGTGCCGATCGACGCCCACGCCATCATCGATCCGCTGTTGGAGGAGCAGCGCGAGCCGGCGGTGGTCGCGGAGTAACTCCATGACGATCCTTCGACAACCCTTCGACGGGCTGAGGGTGACAAAGCTCGGGATGACAAAGCTCGGGACGACAAAGTAAAGAAGACAAAGCAACAGTATGACGGCTAACCTCAACATCATCGGGCTCGCTCGGGAAGTCTACAAAGGTCTTCCGACGACGCTCTGCGCCGGGTGCGGGCACAACTCGATCACGAATCACCTGATCAAAGCGCTCTTCGAATACGGCGTCGAGCCGCATAAGCTGGCGAAGATGAGCGGCATAGGCTGCTCGTCGAAGACGCCGGCCTACTTCGTCGAGCAGGCGCACGGCTTCAACGGCCTGCACGGCCGCATGCCGTCGGCTGCAACCGGCGCGAAGCTCGCGAACCGCGAGCTGGTCGTGCTCGGCATCAGCGGCGACGGCGATACCGCGAGCATCGGACTCGGTCAGTACTGTCATATGATCCGGCGCAACGTAGACTGCACGTATATCGTCGAGAACAACGGCTGCTACGGGCTGACGAAGGGTCAGTTTTCCGCGACTGCCGACGTCGGCTCGACGCAGAAGGGCGGCAAGGCCAACGAGTACTCGACGATCGACGTTTGCGGCCTGGCGATCGAGCTCGGTGCAACGTTCGTGGCGCGCTCCTTCTCGGGCGACGGCAAGCAGCTCGTACCGCTGCTTCAGGCGGCGTTCTCGCACCGCGGAACGGCCATTCTCGACGTCATCAGTCCCTGCGTGACCTTCAACGACCACGTGGGGTCGACCAAAAGTTACGCCTACGTTAAAGAGCACGACATCGTTCTCCACACGGCCGACTACATCGCCGGCGGCCGCGAGGTCACCGTCGACTACGAACCCGGCACGGTCCGCGACGTCGAACTGGAAGACGGCGCCCACGTGCTGCTGCGCAAGCTCGACGTCGACTACGATCCGACCGATGAATCGAGCGCGCTGAGAACGATTCACGAGTCGCGCGAGCGCGGCGAGTTCGTCACCGGGCTGCTTTACGTCGATACCCATCAGCAAGATCTCTGCGCGCGCGAGCATATGGTAAAGCAGCCGCTCGCGACGCTCGACGAAGAGACGTTGCGAATCGGGCGCGAGGATTGGGACAAGATGATGCGTCCCTTAGCGGAGACCTAGAACGTGAAAGTACGGGTCGCCGCGCTGGCCGCGTTTCTCTGCGCGCTGGCGCTTGCGCCGGCATTTGCGGCGGTCGAGCACGGACGCGTTTGGCAGGCCACGTACGTCGCCGCCTATCAGCCGACGTTCGGCCGGCAGGGCGTCCCGTATTCGGGTACGCTCAAGCTCAAGTTCAACGACGGCATCGTCAGCGGCACGTACGCCGCCGAGTCGGTCCGGCCCGATCCTCTCTACGGCCGCACGATCAACGTGAGCGGCGGCGTCAGTCAGGGACATATCACCCTGGATTTTCGGGCTTCGGGTGGTTTTACCGTACGCGGAACGCTCGCCGGCAACGGAGAGATCTCCGGCACGGCGACGATCGGCGGCCGCTTTTATAGTTTTCTCGCTAAGGTAAAGTCCTCGCCGTAAACGTGGCAACGATGCGCGGCACCCCGCGCGTTTGGGTCGCATTCACGTTGTTGAGCGCGACCTTTTTCATGCTGCTCGTCGACTTCTCGATCGTGAGCATCGCGCTGCCGTCGATGGAGCGCGAGCTGGGCATGCGCGCCTCTGCGGGTCAGTGGATCGTGAGCACCTACGCGATCTTTCTCGCCGGATTTCTGATGCTGACCGGACGCTGCTCGGACATCTTCGGACGATTTCGGTTCTTCATCGCGGGCCTCGTGCTCTTCACCGCGGCGTCGTTTCTCGGCGGCTTGGCGACGACGGGAGCGTTTTTGATCGCGATGCGCGCTCTGCAAGGGCTCGGTGCGGCGCTCGCCAATCCGGCGGCGCTCGCCATCGTGCTCTCGATGTTTCCTTCCGGCGAAGAACGTTCGCGCGCGGTGGCGCTCTGGGGAACGATCGGAAGCCTGGGCATCGCGGCGGGAATGCTCTTCGGCGGCGTCCTCGTGCAGTATCTCGGCTGGCGGTCGGTGCTCTACGTAAACGTCCCCGTCGCGCTCGCTATTTTGGCGGCGGCTCCTTCGATGCTGCCGCGCGATCGCGGCATCGGCATGAGCGCGAAGCTCGACGTCCTCGGCGCCATCCTGCTCACGGCGTCGCTCGTGACGTTCGTATATACGATCGAATCGATACCGGACCGCGGGCTTGGGTCGTGGCAGACGCTGGCGGGAATTGCCCTGACGATCGCGCTGTTTGCGGCGTTCGCCCTAACGGAGCGCCGCGCCGCCGAACCGATTCTTCCCCCGCGGCTCTTTCGCTATCCGGACCTGCTCTCCGGAGCGTCGATCGTCTTTGCGCAGCCGCTGTCGTACGCGGGCATCCTGATCTTCGCGTCGGTCTACGTTCAGCGCGTTTCTGGATACGAGCCGCTCTTTGCGGGGCTTGCCTTTCTCCCGTCGGCGCTGCTGGTCTCGCTGGTCGCGGCACCGTTGACGATGCCGATCGCGCGCGCGATCGGAGTGCGAACGATGTGCGTCGTCACCGGCATCGTCATGATCGCGGGCGAGGCAATTCTGCTCGCGATGCAGCCGCACTCCGCCTACTGGAGCAGTATTTTTGCTGCAACCTGCATCGGCGGATTCGGCGGCATGCTGGCTTATCAGAGCGGTATGATTGCCGGTCTGGCTCACGTGGACGACGCGGACGAGGGAAGCGCGTCGGCGGTGCTCAGCTTCGCGCTGCAGCTGGGCATCGGCTTCGGCGTCGCGCTCGGTGCGGCCGCCGAACAGCTGCGCAGCAATGCGCTGGAGGCCGCGGGTGCGACGCCTGCCGCGGCGCTTGCGGGCGGCTTGCAGGCGTCGTTTTGGGTATCGGTACTCGCCGGCGTCGCAATGATCGTGGCGGCGATCTTCGGTCTCCGTCACGCGGCGACCGCGAAGATTCCGCTGCGTCATTACGTCGCGTTCGGGAAGCTCCATCACCGAATCTCGGTCAGAACGTAACGGTGGAGCGGCTCGTCGAGGCACTGCGCGCCGCGTCGTCGGTCTTCGTCCTGACCGGTTCGGGCATCTCGGCGGAGAGCGGGTTGCCGACGTTTCGAGGGACCGGCGGTCTTTGGCGAACGCACCGCGTCGAGGAGCTGGCCTCGCCGGTCGGTTTCGCCCGCGATCCGGAGCTGGTCTGGACCTGGTACAACGAGCGCAAGGCCGCGCATCAAAGCGCGGAACCCAACGCCGGACACTTGGCGCTCGCGCGCCTCGAGCACAAGCTCCCGGACTTTACGCTCGCGACGCAAAACGTCGACTCGCTGCACTTTCGCGCCGGATCCCGTCGCGTCGTCGAGCTCCACGGCGACTTACGCGAAGCGCGCTGCACTGGCTGCGGCGCCCGGCAAGCACTCGAAGCCGAAGGTCTGCCGCTCGATCGAATCCGGCACGCCTGCGGCGGGATGATGCGGCCGAACATCGTTTGGTTCGGTGAACCGCTTCCCCCACAAGCATGGCGGCAAGCTCGAGAAGCCGCTTCGCGCGCCGGCGTCATTCTCGTCGTCGGGACCAGTGCCGTCGTGTATCCCGCCGCCGCCCTGGCTACCACCTACAACTCCGGCGCGTTTGTTGCCGAGATCAATCCGGAGGAGACCGCAATCAGCGCGGGCGTCGACGGCGTTTTGCGCAGCTCCGCGAGCGAGGCGCTGACGCGGATCGCCGACGCCCTCTAGCGAACTTCTCTCGAGGTTGCGCCGGCGCTTGCGGCGGCGGCCTTGCGCCGCGAGAAGAGCCAATAGACGGGAAGGCCGCTCAACAGTATGCCGACGCCGACCGAGGTCTCCAAGGGCGACTTCCACATCGAATCGCCGACGACGCTCCAGGCGATCGCCAAAAAAAGCAGCGTCGTATAGGGTTGCCCCGGCATGCGGAACGAGGGCGCCGCTGCCGGCGCGTCGCGCGCGTCGCGAGTGCGGAAGATCAGCAGCGCGAGCGCGGACAACCCGAAGAAGATATAGTCGTTGCAGGTGACGTAGGTGAGGATCTGATCGTACCGGCCGCTCACGGAGATGACGATCGCGACGAGACCTTGCAGCACGATGGCGATGACGGGCGCGTGCGTGCGCGAATTCACCCGAGCAAGCTGCTTGAAGAACGTCCCGTCGGTAGCCATCTGAAAGTAGACGCGCGGCGACGTTAGAATCTGATTGCTCAAGAATCCCAGCGTCGAGATCGCGATGACGATCGCCATCACGCGTAGACCGACCGGTCCGAACGCCAGGCGCGCGACGTCGGATGCCGGCGTGTTCGTCGCCGCCAAACCGCTGAGGCCTAACGCTCTCAAACACGTTGCATTTACGGCGACGTACAGCAGTACGACGACGACGACTCCGACGATCATGCCGCGCGCGAGCGTCCGGTGCGGCTGGTGCAGCTCGGCGGTCATGAAACTCGACGTTTGCCACCCGCTATAGGCGAAGAGCACGGGCACCATCGCCAACCCGATCACCGCGAGCGTGTTCCCGCCGATCTGCGGCGCGACTGCGGTTACGGCGGCGGGTGCGTGGACGACAAAGAGCCCGATGACCGCAAAACCGGCGATCGCCAGGATCTTCGCGACCATGAAGAGATTCTGCGTCGTCGTGCCGGAGCGAACGCCCAGCGCGTTGATCGCGGTGAAGACCGCGATCGCGGCGACCGCGATCGCGGTGATTTGGCCGTGGGAGCTTTGGAAGCCGGTAAGCGGTGCGAAGTAATTCGCGAAGGTCACCGCCGCAGCCGCCATCCCGCCGCTCTGCGAAACGAGCAAAAGCGTCCAGCCGAAGATGAACGCGAGCGCCGGATGAAAGGCGTCGCGCAGGTAGGCGTACTGGCCTCCGTCTTGGGGACGGCGAGCCGCGAGTTCGGCGAAGACGCCCGCGCCGAGCAGCGCGATCGCTCCGCCCGCAACCCATACGGCCATGACGAGGCCTCCGCTGCCGACGATTCTGGCGACGACCGACGGGTTCATGAAGATGCCCGAGCCGACGATGCCGCCCATCACGATGAGCACGGCGTCGCGCCCGCCTAAGCGGCGCGCGAGCTTCGCGCTGCCGGAATCATTCATCGGGGGAATGTCCGCGCTGCAGCGAAGAGCCGACTCATGCTGGCAATCGTTACGTTCCTGTTCGCGGCCTTGAACAACATGGTGGCGCAAGCTCCTCCGCAAGGGCCTCCGCCGGCCCAGTCAATGCAGCCGCCGCTCGAAAGCGGCGCATGCTTAGATTCACCGCGTCCGGTGCCCAAAGTCCTACAGAAGCCGGTCTCGCGCGGAATGCAGATCGTGCGGATCGACGAGGTCGTCTCGACGGCCACGATGACGCAGGGCCAGGTGATCGGTTTTGTCTACACGACTCAGGATGGCGGCACGTGGCTCGGCGAGCGCACCGCCAACTTCACCTCGCCGGCGAATGCGACCGAGATCAATGCGCTGCTGGCGTCGACGCGCACGACGGGTGTGAAGGACACCAAGTTTCCGCCGCAGACCGAGTACGGCGTGGCAACCAAGTATCCCCAGTTCTTTCGAGTCTCGGTCCCGCCCGATGCGATGGGACCGCTGCGGATCACCCTCGTTTCGTGCGTGGCATGGCCGGCCGGCCGGCCCCTGCCCGACCCCGGGCTCTAGGCTCCCCCGTCAGGGGGCCGGACAGTAGCACTCAGCGCATCCGAGTGCTAAAATAGCGTGTTGTGAGCCGAATGGAGTTCGTTGCCCGGCCTCGCCTAGGGGCCTTCGCACCCAACGCCGACGTCTTCGTCGATGAAGACCACCGCCGGCTGGTCGTGGTCGTCGAGGTAGCGGGGGCCGACCCCGAGAGCCTGCGCATCGTCTTCGACGAGCGCAGCCTCGTCATCGGCGGCAGCCGTTGCGAAGCGGCTCGTCTGCGGCGCGGTTCGTTCGTGCAGAAGGAGATCGCCAACGGCGATTTCGTCAAGCGAATTCCGCTCCCGGTGCCGGTTGAGTACGAGCGCATCGTCGCGACGTACGAGGATGGCTTTCTGGTCGTGTTGGCACCGATCGCCGCAACGGCCTACCTGCCGACCGCGCGAACCGAACTTCACATCTTGGTCAAAAGGACGCACTCCTAACCGTAATGGCTCAAAAAACGAATCAAAATATCGTCCCCGCCAATTTGATCGGCATCCTGCCGCTTCAAGAGGCCGTACTCTTTCCCCATACCGTTATTCCGCTCGCCGTCGTCAAGAAGTCGGGCATTCAACTGGTCGAGGAGGCTTTGCGCGAAGGCAAACCGATTGGACTGACCGTTTTGCGCGACCGCGAGATCGAAGATCCCGGGCCCGACGACATTCAGCGCGTCGGTACGATCGGGGTCATCCAAAAGATGCTGAAGGTTCCCGACGGCACGCTGCGCTGCATCGTCGCCGGGCAGCAGGTCTTCCGGATCGATCAGTTCACGCAGGTCGCGCCCTACATGGTGGCGGCTTATACCGAACTGCCCGACACGACGGTGGAGAACGAAGAGCTCGTCGCGATGCAGCGCAACCTTGCGGGGCTCTTCCAGAAACTGCTCTCCTACCTGCCCCAAGCGCCGCGCGAGATGGAGATGGAAGTCGCGAACATCACCGATCCGGTGGTGCTGACCTACTTCGTCGCGTCGACGATGCGGCTCGAGACCGCCGACCGGCAGGCGTTGCTCGAAGAGCGCGACACCGCCAAGCGGATGCGCAAGCTGACGCTGCTGCTCACCAAGGAGCTGGAGGTCGTCGAACTCGGCCACAAGATTCAGAGCGACATCCAGCGCGAGATGGAAAAGAATCAGCGCGAGTTCTACCTGCGCCAGCAGCTGCGCGCGATTCAAGAAGAACTGGGCGAAGTCGATCCGCAGCAAGCCGAAACCAACGAGCTGCGAGCGAAGATCGACGCCGCGTCGATGCCCGAGGACGTGAAGAAAGCGGCGGATCGCGAGCTGGATCGCCTCTCGAAAGTTCCGCAAGCGAGCCCCGAGTACAGCGTCATCCGCACCTATCTCGACTGGCTGGTCACGCTGCCCTGGAAGGAAGAGACGACCGACCACATCGATATCGTCACGGCGCGAGC
>DATAQH010000236.1:0-2003 GCA_036264815.1 Candidatus Cybelea sp. | reverse complement strand
TCAGCAACCTCCGGCGTAGTTTGCGCGAGGCCGGCATGCGCGCCGGCCGTCAAGGGTAAGTAAGGCTCCCGTGAGAGTAAATTTGAGACGAGCGGGAGTCTTTTGTTTTCTGGCGCTGCCGGCAACCGTCATCTCGGCCTGTGCCGCGTTTGCGAGCCCGAGGTTAGACGTACCGGCGGGTTTTACGATCGAGCCGATCGCATCGGTCGGCGGCGCGCGAGAGCTCGCCGCGCTGCCCAACGGCGACCTGGTCGTTGGAACGGCCGGCCGCGACGTCTATCTCGTACCCCACGCCGAATCGAACCCCGGTGAGCCCCGAGTCCTCGTGTCGCTGCCCGACAGCCTGGCTGCCGGCGTCACGTTCGTTGCGCAGCGTTCAGAGTTGCTCGTCGCCACGACGCATCACGTCTGGACCATCGCGGATCCCACCTCGGAGCGCCCGCTGCAGCCGCGCCGCATTGCCGACGTTCGCGCGGGACCGGTGGCGCCGGGTACGGACGGCGACGTGCACAATACGACGTCGCTTGCATTTTCCAAGGGGTTCGTCTACGTCTCTGCCGGCTCGTCGTGCAACGCCCGTATGAACGGCGGAACGAGCCCGTGCATCGAACCCGATCCAACGCGCGCCGCGGTCTCCGTCATGCAACCCTCGGGCCGCGGATTTCGTCAACGCGCGAAGCGGCTTCGCAACGGCATCGCCCTCGCCGTGAACCCGCAGAGCGAGGCCGTATGGGTTGGCGGCGCCGGGCAAGACGATTTGGCCTTCGGGCATCCGTACGAGTTTCTCGACGATCTTTCGGCGCACGCCGGCGTTGCCGATTACGGCTGGCCGCAATGCGAGGAGAACCGTCACGCGTACTGGCCCGGTGCGGATTGTTCGCAAACGGTGGCTCCGCTCATCGTGCTCCCCGCCTATTCGACGATCATCGGCGCGACGTTCTATCCGCTCGCCCAAACGGGTCCCTACGCGTTTCCCGCGCGCTATCGCGGGGGGCTCTTCGCGACGGCGCACGGTTCCTGGCACCGCGACCGAACCGGGTGTTTCGTCGCGCCGCCGCGCGTCGTCTTCATTCCGATGAATGGCGACGTGCCGGTAAAGCCGGTCGACTGGACGAACCCGGCGACGCAATGGACGGACTTCGTGACGGGTTTCCAAAGCGGGTGTCTCGCGCGAGCCGGGCGGCCGACGGGTATTGCGGTCGGCTCTCGCGGGAGCCTTTTCGTCGCCGACGACGCGAGCGGCGCGATCTATCGGATACGCCCGACGCACAGCCGGTGAACGCGCGTGGCTGAAACGCTAGCAATTCTCGTGGGCGGCGGACCCGCGCCCGGCATCAACGGCGTGATTGCTTCCGCCGCGATGGAGGCCTTCAAATGCGGCCTGCGCGCCGTCGGCATCTATGACGGGTACCGCGATCTCGCCTCGGGCGCGCCGCCGAAAACGGTCGAGCTCAACTTCGATCGCGTCTCGCGTATTCACACCAGCGGCGGATCGATCTTGCGCACGTCGCGCACGAATCCGGCAAGAGACGAGGCGACGCTGCAGCGCTGCGTCTCCTCGCTCGAAGCCTTGGGCGCGCGCTATCTCGTCTGCATCGGCGGCGACGATACGACGTACGGTGCCGCAAAGATTGCCGAACGCTCGCGTGGCCGAATCGGCGTGGCAACGGTTCCGAAGACGATCGACAACGACTTGCCGCTTCCCGACAATGCGCCGACCTTTGGCTTCGAAACCGCGCGCTCGGTCGGCGCGGGAATTCTCGAAAGCTTGATGGAGGACGCGCGCACGACGGCGCGCTGGTACGTCGTCATCTGCATGGGCCGCAAGTCCGGCTCCCTTGCATTGGGCATGTGCAAAGCCTCGGGCTCGACCGTCGCGGTCTTGCCCGAGGAGTTTTCGGAACGCGCGACCCTGGCATCGGTCGTCGACGTCATCGTCGGCTCGATCGTCAAGCGGCGCTCCTTCGGTCGCGAGCATGGCATTGCCGTCGTCGCGGAGGGGA
>DATAQH010000299.1:0-8543 GCA_036264815.1 Candidatus Cybelea sp. | reverse complement strand
GAGAGACCTCCGGATCCTCGCCGTCCCCCTCGGGGCGCCGACCGACGCTGTCGTCACGGATGAAGGATTGAAGCTGAGATTTCCACGTACTCAACATACGAATGCCCCCTAGCTTGCCTTGCTTAAATGTAGTGCTGACGCCTCGAACCTAGGCGGATTGGGGAGAGCTCCCCCTCTTCGTAATTATCGTACCAGCCGGCTGTTTAGTTTAGCGAGCAGCCGCGGTCGCACGATCGAATGCGTTGAGGCGGAAGTCTTCTTCGTCTAATAATTTTAGCGGAGGGTTCGGCGCCGCTAAGCTGAACGCGCAAGACTTCGTTCCCCCCATCTACGAAGGAGTCACAAACAAATGCGCTTGTTTACTTCAGCGCTCGCTTCGGCAATCGCTATCGGAGTTCTCGCGGGCTGTTCCGGCGGCCTCGGGAATTCGGTGCCAACCACTTCCGCTCAGTCGGTAGCGCCGGCTGGACGCTTCAGCGATCGAATGGTTTCCTCCGGGAACAACGACGCGAAGGCGAAGTGCCCCACCAAATATTTCCTGTGCCTGACAGTCGCAAAGGGTTCGCCGGCGTCTCAGGAGATTTGCATCTCGAGTAACTCGGGTTGTTCGAGCGGATCGTTTCCTTCTTACACCTGGAAGCAAAAGATCGTTACGCTTCAGGGTAAGGCATTCAAGGCACTCGTCGGTTCGATCAAGCCCAAGACGGGCAACCCGGTCACGGATACGGTCACGGAGAAGGGCAAAGTCGGAGGCAGCAACGGCAAGGTGAAGTACGTGCAGGACCTCACCGCTTGCCCGAGTTCCGGCAGCTGTCTTAAGGGCGAAGTCGGGATCATTACGAAATAAGCGGGCGTCTCTGAGTCAGGTTCCGAGACACGCTTTCTATGAGAAGGTCCGGCGCTTCGCCGGACCTTCTCGTTTGCCCTCAGTCGTCGTCGAGAATACCGGCCGGATGCGGGCCCGCATGGGAAGCGTCTTCAATCCGCATCCAATAACTCGCGGGTTTCTCACCGGGGATCTTCACAAACGCCCGCGGCTGCTGGTGGAAATCGAAGGCGTCTGAGGCCGGGTCGTTGGCGCGCGTGTCGCTGAGCGCCAATTGCGGCAAGCCGAAGTTATTTTCGATGAAACGCAGCACGCTCGCCGTTTCGTAGTGGACGTGTGAGACGTAGCCGCGTTTTGCGTACGGCGAAACGATCAGCAGCGGCACGCGAAAGCCGAGTCCATCGTAATCGGCAAAGCGCGGCTTTACGGGATCGTACCAGCCGCCCCAGTCGTCCCACATGATGAAGATCGCGGTAGAATCCCAGAACTTGCTTTCCCCAACGGCATCAACGACGCTTGCGACCCACGCCGGGCCTTTACCAGTATCCAGAACCGCGTGATCTGAAGCTTCGTACGTGGGAGCGACCCAGGTTATCTGCGCAAGCTTTCCCGCCTCGACGTCGGTCAGAAAGCGGGACGGTGGATCGATTACCTTTGTCTTCCAATCGGGTCCAGCGTAGATTTTCCGGTCGGCTTGATAGGCCGACCACAAGCCGCCGTCACCATAGATGCTTCCGGCGTAGTAGCGCCAGCCGACGCCGGCGCGGTTCGCTTCGCCTGCGAGCGTCGGATTGTCAAAGCAGGCCGCGATGCTGGGGCCGATGGCGCGCGCGCCGGTCAGCGTAGCCACGGTATCCGACGGGCCGCCTTCGCAGCCCCAGATATGAACCGGATAATTCACGGCGCGGCTCGCGTAGGCGGCGACGGCGTACTGATGTGAGACGAAGCTGCCGTCGAGGTTCGACGCGAAGGTCTGATCGGCGAGCACGTACTGCTTGGCGATCGTCCAGTACGGCTTCGTCTCGCTCTGCGGAACGTAGGCGAAGGCGGGATTGGGCGGATGTCCGTCCGTCGCGAGCTCCTTGTTCCAACCGTCCATCTTGCAGTCCGTGCCGGGAACTTTCCCCGTTCCGTCGCACGCCGCAAAGAAACCCACCGAATTGTGAGCGAGGTCCCAACCGATCTGTAAGTCGACCGGGCGTAAACCGATCCTCTTACCCTCGGTATCGTACCCGTAGCTTTGGGTCGTCGCGTCGGGATAACCCATGAAGAGGTTGTTGAACGAGCGGTTCTCTTGCATGACGAAGACGACGTGTTTGATCGGGTTGCTCGCTGCCAAACGCGCGCCGGACGAGAACTCTGTCGTTCCGATAGATCCGGAGCCGCTCCACGAACAAGCCGCTAGACCGCAGGCGATCCAACCCCACTTCCACATCGTTGAGCGTTGAGTTCGGTAGGCAGGACGGCATTGGCCTACGATCATCGCGTTTTCGGTTGCGACGATCGCGGTCTTCGGCCCGACGAATTCGAAACGCTGGCTCCGCGCGGTAAGAAACAGCGCCGCGCGACCCTCTACGCCCGCCTTGAAATGCTTGTCTGCGATCGCTTCGAACCGGTCGGCCGAGACGGTCGAGGCTAAACTCTTCAGTCTTGGACAGCATCCTTCGGAGCGACCGTGAAGAGACCGTCGAGCTAGGGGCCGTCAGCGCGACGCATAAAGCGCGACGGCTAAACCTCCTACGGGCGAGCGAGCACCGGGTCCCAAGGGATGGGATAGGCGAACGGAAAGGTTGCGCCGTCAACTATCGGATTTTGGAGGCGCACGATGTTTCAGACAAGATTGTTCCTGGGGGCCCTCGCGGCGATCGCCACCACGGGATTGGCGCTGGCCGGCTGCGGCGGAAACGGCGGATCGCTCCCGAGCGCAGGCACTCCGCCATTGGAGTCCCCGTCGCTTCTGCAGTCGCCGCACCACGACGCTGCGACCGCGGGGCTCTACGTCAGCGACTGGTACGGCAAATCGATCTTTCGCTTCACGCGAAATTCCGATGGAACGCTGGCGACCCCAGCCGGCTCGTCGCTTGTGGTGTCTTACAACCCCGGCCCGATCGCGATCGGCTTCGGCGGCGGCCTCTTCGTAACCGATGAGGATAACGAGAGCCTCTACGTCTACGGCAAGGGCGCCAAGGCGTACGATCAGCCCAAGCGCCAGTTAGATCTTCCCTTTGTGCCGAGCTGTGTTGCCGTCGATCGGCAAGGACACGAGTTCGTCGGCGGCTTTACCAATGGCTACGTCGCGGTCTATGCGCCGAACGCAAAAGGTAATGCTACGACGCTGCAGCGGATATCGCTGCCCGACGGGCATATCGACATCAACGGCGTCGCCGTAGATGCATCCGGCAACCTCTTCGTCTCCGACACGAACGAAATCAGCGAGTTCGCAACTCCCGTTACGAAGCCGACACTCGTGCGCGCAATCATCGGATCGGGCGAGCAAAACGCCCCCAGCGGAATGGCGGTAAGCAAGGCAACTGGCGAGTTGTACGCTGCCAATCCCGGGGACGACGACATTCTCGCCTACTCCTCGAGCGCAAACGGCTCGCAAGGCCCCGATCGTGTGATCACGTCGCGGCATCCACCGCTGATCGGGCCGTCCGGCGCCGCACTAAACGGATCGGTGCTCTACTCGACGAGCGGCAGCAATATCCACGGACCGCCGTCGATCTTCGTTTTCGACGCGCTCCAAGGCCGGCAGACGCCAAAACAGGTCGTTACCGGAAACTATCTCGCGCTACCGATCGGCGTCGCGATCGGCCCGTAAAGGCGTGCCAAGCAGGAAAGAAAAACCGTCGCTGAGTTCAGCGGCGGTTTTTTTCATAGTAACACCGGTCTCACCGTCGAAGCTGGCCAAGGTGTTTGGTCTCCTGTCCTGCGCTGCTGTAGCCCGTATGTTTCCAATGGCGGCGACGTTCGGTCTCGTTTTTTTGACGGCCGCGACGCCGCAGCGTGCTGCGAATGGAAACGTCGTAACGTCGACGGCCGAGCCGCAAGTTCACATAGAAGTGCCTGCGCGGGCGGCCTACGTCGGTACCGATGCGTGGGTGCTCTACGGCATCGCCGACTGCCGGCAGTTCGTCTATGCCGAACCGGATTCGAACAACATCGTAAAGCAGCTCTATTGGATTCAGTTCGAGTCCTATCTTCCTTCACTACCGAAACTTCATCACCAATACGCGTCCAAACGCCACGCACGGCTCGGAGGACTCGACTTCTACGTCGATACTTGGACGCAAGACAACCGCAAGCCCAACGCACACACCGAAGACCTCGCTCCGTTGGAAGCCTTCCTGCGATCGAAGGGCTACGCGGTGCCCGCCGGCATCAGCTCGGGTTCGGACGGACGGCACGTCGACGCACTCCTCGCGGCCAAGGGCCTCCGGCTGCCCGCCGTCACCGCCTCGGTGCGCTTCGTTCACCTCGCCGATGCGCGGGAGCGCAAGGAGCTCATGATTATCTACAGTGAGAATGCCGGCGCCGGCGCGGCGCCCGAGGAGTTGATCCGCCGCGCGGCAGAGCTCGTCCGCGTATCGCAGTAGTCACGAGCCTGAAGTGAGCTGGTTGCACTGAAGAGACGCGGGGCCTCGCGGCAGGGCGCCGAACGGCCCCCGCAGTGTTCGAAAATGACGATCCCGCAAAACGGGCGGCCGGGTACGCCGCCGTCGACCGCTACGTTCGCGACGGAATGTGCGTGGGTTTGGGGACGGGCACGACGGCATATTGGGCGATCGAGCGCGTCGGGCAGCGGATCGCGGTCGGCGAGCATATTACGGCGGTTGCAACCTCGTCCGAAACACAACGGCTCTGCCGCCGCCTCGAGATTCCGCTGCTCGAACTTCTGGCGCAGTCGATGCCGGTTGCGATCGACGGGGCGGACGAGGTCGCTCCGGACTGGTCGCTGACGAAGGGCGGCGGCGGAGCGCTCTTTCGCGAGAAGGCCGTCGCGCTTTCGTGCGAACGCTACGTCGTCGTCGCAACGCCTTCGAAGCTCGTGGCGCAGCTGGGGCGCTTCCCGCTTCCCGTCGAGATCGTGCCCTTCGCCGCCCCGTTCGTACGGCGCGAGGTCGAGCACCGCTTTCCGGGCCTCACCGTCACGCGGCGCGGTTCCGATTCAGAGCCCTTCCTTACCGACAACGGCAACTGGATCTTCGACTGCGCCTTCGGCCGCATCGGCGATCCTCGCAGCCTCGACAAAACGCTGCGCGATATCCACGGAATCGTCGCGACGGGCCTTTTCTACGACCTCGTCACCGAAGTAATCGTCGGCTATGAAAATGGAACGACAAAATCTCCTCGTTGCTCGAACTGAAGCGGGGGCCTGAGCCGAACCCCTTTTAGTACCGCACGTTTAATCGAGCATCTCCGGCGGCGCGCTAACCGTTCGCACCGACGCAACGTCGCCGGCCGAGCCGATCGCGATCAGCGCCGATTCCTGATCGGGGTTCGAGGCTGACTGCTCGATCGCATACGCGCTGCCGCGCTCCTTCAACCGGCCCAGAAGTGTCTGGCCGGATGCTAATCGGACTTCGACCAAAAGGTCGACGTATTGCTGCAAATCATCGTCGGTCATGAGCGATTCCGTTCGACGACGGCTTGATTATAACCTTAGCAAAACTTTGGTATGTCAAGCGACTTGCCACTTGGAAGGGCCGTATAGCAGCGACTCGAAGGAGGCCCTCCCTCATATCGCCTTATTCGGAGGATCCCCATGTTGCAGAGACATTCACGTCGCGCGCTGTTGAGCGTCGTGGCGCTTTCATTTGCAGCCGGTTGTTCGGGCTCTTCGGTAACGACTGGCGGTTCTTCGCTCACTCCCGCAACGCAAAAAGTTGGCGCGGCCGTGCGCTACATCCAAGGGCCGGCCGTATCCGGTCCCATTGCCATTCCCCTCATGCGTACCAAGCCCAACGCTCCCGCGGGGTGGCCGGATAGGAAGAAGAAACATAACTCCATCCTCTTCGTTGCCGACTGCTCCGCCGGCATTCTCATGTACGATCCGACGGTCGCCAACGGCAGCCCAACCGGCTCAATCACCAACGGTACTGACTGTCCTTTCGGCGTCGCCGTCGATAAACAGGGAAACCTCTACGTCGCGAACATCGCAAATAGCACCGTCGAAATCTATCCCAAAGGCGCAAGCTCACCGAGCACGACGATTACCAACGGCATCGACGGTCCGTACGGTATCGCCGTTGACAAAAAGGGCAACGTCTTCGTGTCCAACCTCGACAACAACACGGTAACAGGCTATGCGACGGGGCAAACGACGCCGTTTGAAACCATAAGCTTCAACGCCTATGGCCAGGCCGTCGGCATCGGCGTCGATAAGGGCAATAACCTCTGGGTCGCTTGCGACAGTACGAATGCGGTCTTTGAGATCGCGGCGGGAACGCAAACGGTGACCAACGCCGGGTTAACGAGCCTCTCGGGCCCGATCGGCATTTCCTTCGGCCAGAAGGATATGATCTTCGTTTCCAGCTTCTCTTCGAACGTGGTACAGGTCTATAAATCCGGCTCGACGTCTCCGTTCGAAACGATTAGCAGTGCTATTTCCGGACCAACCCAAAACGGCGTAACCCACGCCGATACGTTCTTCCAGTCGAATCAGGACCTTAACGTCGTCGGGTTCAAAAAGGGCCAGACCTCGTCGTTCTCAACCCTCAGCGGAACGAGCGCACCGGCCGGCATCGCCTCGTGGCCGCTCGTCAAGAAATAGCTCTACGTTCGTAACCCGCTTTGGAGCGCGCGCCGAAAGTCGCGCGCTCCATCTTCTTGTGTGAGAGCAAACTATGGGATTGCTTTTTAAAGACGATCTGCAGGACTCGTTTGGAACGTGGGCGCTGGGCTATATTCCCTATGGAGGGGCCGATTTCGGGGAAGTACAGGCTATCGCTCGTACCGTCGGCGACGGAGATGACGGAGCCTTTTATACGGCTTGGGCGAACGCCGGAGATCGACTGACCGAGCGGGGAAAAGAAGCACTCGCAAAGGGACGGCGCGCCAGCGCGCGCGACGCATTCTTGCGCGCTGCCTGCCACTACGGATCGTCGTACCACCTGCTGTTCGGCGCTCCGGTCGACCCACGGCTCCTTGCCGCGTTTCGCAAGCAGATCGCGGCTTTCAACGACGCGCTCGCGCTCCTCGATCCGCCGGCGGTTCCGATGCGTATACCCTTCGGCGAGCAGACATTACCGGCATACGTTCTTCCCGCCGCCGGCCGGGCGTACGAGGCGCGGCCGCTCGTCATTCTCACCAACGGCTACGATGCGACCGTCACCGACATGTACTTTGCGTCGGCGGTCGCCGCGTCGCGGCGCGGATATCACTGCCTCTTCTTCGACGGGCCGGGCCAGGGCGAGATGCTCATCGAACACGGCACGCACATTCGCCCGGACTGGGAGTCGGTGATCGCGCCGGTCGTCGACTTCGCGCTCACACTCGAGCACGTCGATTCGAAACGGATCGCCCTCATCGGCTGGAGCCTCGGCGGCTACCTGTCGCCGCGCGCCGCCTCAGGGGAACACCGCCTGGCGGCCTGCGTTGCCGATCCCGGACTATTCGGCATCGCCGAGCAAGTCCGCCACATGCTCGTCAAACTCGGTGCGACGCTCGATGACGTCGCGGATCTCGGCGCAATCGACGACAGACTGCTCGAGCGCGTCGCTCGCGCGGCCGACGCAGATCCCCATCTGCACTGGTCGCTTTTTCAGCGCGGATTTTGGGTACACGGCGTCGACACGCTGCGCGACTATTTTCGCTGCGTTGGGGAATTCACGTTATCGGGACGCGTTGAGTCGATCGCGTGCCCGACGCTGCTCACCGCTGCCGAAAACGATCCGCTGGCAGTCGGAGCTCGCGCCTTCTACGATGCGCTTCGCTGCCCGAAGCAGCTGCTTGCGTTCACCGCCGCCGAGGGCGCGGGCGCTCACGTCGAGGCGTTCAATAGATCGCTTCTCAACGACCGAGTCTTCGACTGGCTCGAGAGCGCGCTGGGCTCCTGATGCGGGCGCCTCAATGCTTTCTCACCGGATAAGCAGGCGCCCGCGAACTCGCCTATCGTACCGGTCGCAGCGTAAGAATCTCGTTAGCGGCGTAGCGGCATGCACGCATTCGGGGTATGTACACCTGGAACACCGCCCCGCAAGCGCCACGCCGCGTCGGGCAAATTTGAGCTCCAAAAAGGAACCACAATGCGCATCCAAAGATCGCTCACCGCGCTAGTCGCTACCGTCCTCATTGCCGCCGTGCCTTTGGCCGCGTCGGCGCAGGTCGGCTTCACCGTCGGCTTCGGCGGTCCCGGATGGGGCGTCGGCATCTCTTCGGGCTACGCTCCGCCGGCACTACCCTACTACGCGGCTCCGGCAGCACCGTATCCGGGATATCAGTGGATCCCGGGATACTGGGGCTGGGGATCCTACGGTTACTACTGGGTGCCGGGATACTGGACGCCTCCGCCGGTCGTCGGTGATTACTGGACGCCGGGATATTGGGGCTACGTAAACGGCGCCTACCTTTGGAGTCCTGGATATTGGGGCCCGACTGTCGGCTTCTACGGCGGAATCAACTATGGGTACGGTTACTTCGGCACCGGCTTCGTCGGCGGATACTGGTCGGGCGGCGCCTTCAACTACAACACTTCGGTCGTCAACGTAAACCGGAC
>DATAQH010000202.1:0-2831 GCA_036264815.1 Candidatus Cybelea sp. | reverse complement strand
CTACTCGGGGTCGCCGGGGCCGGAGGGCGGCTCGTGCAGGAAGTAATCCTGATTTTTGCTCGAGGGAATACTAGTAAACGTTCGCGGCTGCTGTTTGTAGTTGAAGACGTTGCCGATGCTGTTGGCGCGTCGATCGGTCGTGCCCAAGGAACCGAGCTTCCAGTTCTGTTCGATGTATTTCAGGATGCTGCCGAACTCGTAGTCGGTGTGCGAAACGACGCCTTGCCCGACGTACGGCGAAACGATCAGCATCGGGACGCGGAAGCCTAGGCCGCCTTGATCGTCGCGTCTGCCCGGCGGTTTGACGTGATCGTAGAGACCGCCCCAATCGTCCCAGAGGACGACGATCGCGCTGCTGTTCCAGTAGCTGCTCTGGCCGATCGCGTTGACGACGCTTGCGACCCATTCGGGGCCGTTGTCCACGCTATCGCCGGGATGATCCGAGTCATTCTCCGAGGGAATTAACCAGGACACCGCGGGCAGCGCGTTATTTTGGATATCGCTGAGGATGTTTGTCTGCGGCATCGAGACGCTCGTGCCCCATTCGGGCCCATAGCGAACGGGCGCGACGACGTCAAAGGCGTTGAGTAGGGCACCGATGCAGGTCGTGCAGGTCTGGCCTTGGCAGCCCGTGGTGCCGCTATCTTTGAAACACGGTGAGTAGTATTTCCAGCTGACGCCGGCGGCATCGAGCAGATCGCGCATCGTGTGGTAGTTGGAGTAGCCGGAGTACGGGAAATCTTTGGTGCAAGGCTGCGGGCCGTTATTCTCGCTCCAGGCAAGCGACGTGCTGATGAGATCGGTCACGACGTTGCTGAGCGAATCGCAGCCCCAGGGATCGCCGTCGGGCGTATCGATCAGGCTCGCGGAGGAGCCGTACTGGCCGGCGAGCGCCGTCCCGCCGCGGATCAAGTCCTGGTGGGCGGTGAAACTGCCGCTGCCTTGCGTCTGGAACATCCGATCCCCGAGGACGTACTGCGAGGCGATGTCCCAATAGGGCACGATCTCCGAGGGATTGATGTAGGTATATGCCAGCGCGTCGATCTGCTTGACGTTCTTGGGCCAGTTGCGCGGGCAGACGCCGTACGGCTCGCGGTTGAAGCCGTCCATCTTCCCTTTATCGTAGGCGCGCGTGAACGAGTAGTAACAGTGCCCGATATCCGTGTTGTTCTGCTTGGGCACGAGATCTTGCTCGGCAAGCGGGACGCGCTTATCGACCCAGTGACCGTTCTGGAGCAGCCGCTCTTGGCCGTACTTGACGCACGCGGTGCCTTTGAAGCAGTCGAATAGATTGTCGAAGCTGCGATTCTCTTGGATCACAATCACGACGTGCTGGATCGGCGAGTGCGGGGAGCCGGCCTGCGGAAGCAGCGCCATCGGAGCGAGCGAAGAGAGGCCGCCGGTGCCGCCGCAGCCGGCCAGCGCGAGGCCCAGGATAAGTACGTAGAAAGGCTTTCTCATCTGCGATGGGGTCGTTCGTTCCCGGCAGGGGGCATTCATCGTTTGACAACGCCTTCGAACGGGAGCGAGCGGTTGCCATGCGATGACCCGAGGGGGACCGCGGTGAAGTACCCCTGGCCCGATGGGATCCGGCGAACGCATCGGCCGGGCGGCGCGTTCTCTTCACAGAGGAGCAGTACGTTGGTATGCGAGTGATCGTTTTTCGGATTGCATTTTTCCCGGCGGTGCTAGCGTTGGCACTCTCGGGCTGCGCGTCTTCTTCCATGCCCTACATGAACGGCAACGCTAACCTGACGCGTCTCAATTCGACGGGCGCGGGCAAGATCAAACACATCGTCTACATCGTTCAAGAGAATCGCAGCTTCGACAATATGTTCTACGGGTATCCCGGCGCAGACACCGCGACGTACGGCTACACCTCCAACGGTCAGAAGGTGCAGCTGAAACCGGTGAGCCTCCAGGCATTCTACGTAATCGATCACTCGGCCGACGCGATGTTCGCCGCCTGCAACGCCCCACCGGGCGATCTGCCCGGGACGCACTGCCGGATGAACGGCTTCAACAAGGAGGAGAACGAAAACGGGCCGCGCGACGTGCGCTATCCGCAGTACGTGTACGTCCCGCACAAAGAGTCCGCGCCCTATTTCGACATGGCGCACGAAGGCGTGCTGGCCGATCGGATGTTCCAGTCGCAGCTCGACGAGAGCTTCGTCGCGCACCAATATGTCATCGCGGCGCAAGCAGATTGGTCTGTCGGTCTGCCCTATGGGCTATGGGGATGCGTGGAGCCGGGAGTGAAGGTGGCGACGATCACCAAGCTGCGGACGTACGGGGATTCCGAGAGTGCGTGTTTCGACTATCAAACCCTCGGCGACGAGCTCGATAAGGCGCACCTGTCGTGGCGTTTTTATGCAAGTCAGTACGGCAGCGAGTCGAGCGGCGATGGCGGGACGTGGTCGAGCTACGAGGCGGTCAACCACATTTACAACGGGCCCGACTGGAAGAAAGACGTCATCTCGCCGAATTGGAAGTTCATTACCGACGTCAAAGCGGGGAAGCTGGCGAACTTTACATGGGTGACACCGGTCTGCGACGACTCCGACCACGTCAACTGCTACGGCGGATACGGTCCGTCTTGGGTCGCAGCGCTGGTCAATGCGGTCGGCCAGAGCAAGTTCTGGAACTCGACCGCGATCTTCGTCCAATGGGACGACTGGGGCGGTCTCTACGATCACGTTGCGCCCGCCTATCTCGATCGCGATAGCCTCGGTTTCCGCGTTCCGCTGATCGTCATGTCGCCCTACGCGATCGCGGGCACCGTTTCGCACACGCATTACGAAACGGCGAGCGTGCTGCGCTTCGCCGAGGAT